>NZ_JAFHAP010000010.1 GCF_016938855.1 Polycladomyces zharkentensis
TACCCGAGAATCCCCCGCCTCTAAGCGTTAGCGTAGGCGGAGGGAGTGTTCAATCTTTCCATTTGATATTGCATCCGATGCTGGGTTTTTGTTTCACTGTGATCGGCTCGTTTCGAAGCAAGCTGTCCAAGGCGGAGCGAATGGATTCGCCGGTGACGGGGATGTCATTGCCGGGGCGGGAATCGTCCAACTGTCCGCGGTATACGCATTTCAAGTCCCGGTCAAAAATGTAGAAGTCCGGTGTACAAGCCGCTTGATACGCTTTCGCAACCTCTTGGGTTTCGTCAAAGAGATAAGGGAACGGATATCCCAGCTTTTGGGCAACTTCTTTCATCTTTTCAGGAGAATCTTCCGGGTATTTTTCCGCGTCATTGGCGTTAATGGCGATAAAGGAAATGCCTTTGGGGATATAATCGTTGGCCAGTTTGACCAGTTGATCTTGCACGTGCTTGACGTAGGGACAATGGTTACAGATAAACATGATTACGGTGGCGATTTCCGACTTCAATTCGTCCAAGGAAACGTTTTTACCGGAAACGACATCGGGCAGGGTGAAAGAGGGAGCTTTTGCCCCGAGCGGAAACATGTTGGATTCGGTAAGCGCCATGGCTGATCCTCCTTTTGATCATTTCTTCAACCTATCGTGACTTGCCCCACACGGCTGAAGCACCGGAGGAGCTCTCTTCTGTTGCCGTGGGCCTGTTTCATCCGGAGTGGCAGCCCACATTCATCCACGAAGGCTTCGTCCAGGCCTGGGTAATTTTTGTAACGAATTTTCGCTCGTATAGTAGTTTAGGTGTTTTCGCAGTTCTCGACTCCATTGTACCAAAATTCTGTTGGTCTTGCGATCAGGACAAAGCCCTCCTGCGTCCGACGCTTGCTTTCATCCCGACCCTGAAGGGCCGGGTTGCTCTTTATACATTCACTTGGTGATTGAACCCCGATTGAGATATTGGGGAATGACCACCACCGAAGCGTTCACTTTCTACCTCTCCGCCACTTCCAAATCCTGCACCAGGGTATCGCGAATCACAGGCAAATCCCACCGTCTCTCCCGTTTCCAGTCTTTGATGGAATACACTCCGATCTCCCCGCCTTTTTCCCGCGAGTGCGATTGGGTGAGAACATACAGCTTGCCGTTCGCCTCACTCACCTTATAGATGGGTTGGGGAAGCCGTATCGTACCCGTGACCCGAAGGGTGGCGGCATCCAGGATGCTGATCCGCCCTTTTGAACCCGCATGCGTGACCAGGATTCGGTCTCCGTCCGGCAGCAGGTATTGGGGTTCGGCAAAGGGAAGCGTCACGTAACGCACCTGCCAGTTCTGCTGCTCCACCACGGCAATCCGCCCGCCTCCGCTCCTCGATGACAGCAGGACTCGACCGTCCGACAGAAGAATGTCATCCGCTTCACCCGTCTCCAGCGGGATCTCCCGCTTCATCTTGCCCGTTTTCCGGTCCAACACGTACAAGAGGGACTTTTTGGCGCTCACCAGGTCGGCGAACACATACACCCTTTGCTCATCCGCCTCCAAGACGCGGAGGAAACCGTCCAGTTCCACATGGTAAGTACGTCCCTCTTTCTTCAAATCTACCTCCAGTGTATTGGTATGGAGCCCGCTGTTGTATGAGGCCAGCAGGATACCGGGCTTAGAAAGGACATCAATCGGAAACGGACGGACGCTTTCCTTTGTCTCCTTGCCCTCCCTGGTGATTCGTATCCACCCTTGACCGAACTGCACGGGCAAGAGCCAGTCCCCTCTCTCATCCGGCACGATCCGGAAGATGCCCATTTCGTTGAAACGTCGGCTGCCAACTCGCTCTCCGCCTTGATCAAACATGACCAGTTCGCTGTCTTTACGGAGCGCATCGGTATAGATCACACCCACCTCCGCCCGGTCAAAACCCGGGTCACCCCAAGCACAGGAGGTCTGTGACAACATCAGGATGATCACCATGAACCGGGCAAACCAGCTGTTCATGCACACACCTTCCTCCAACAAAAATGCGGAGACACACTCCGCCGAATTCGCTTGGCATTTCTCTCATCTGACCATGACCGCTGTGGCCGTGTCATGTCCCAACCGGCTTCCGATCTTATCCCTGGCTGTAGAAGACGATGGTATAAGGGCTTTCGAGCAGGTCCACCGGCCAGACAGCACCGCCGTCATTGAGCTCCCATCCCTGGTTGTACCAGGAGCGCCAGACCAGCTGGGAGCAGTAGAACGAACTGGTGGTGGTGATGTTGAAAAAGTTGTAGTTGTACGGAAGACCGATCTGGTTTCGGGAATAGGAGGCGGAGTAAGCGTAGTTGGAATCATACGCGCCGGACACCCACAACCCCCGCACATGGTGATACCGGGTCGCCCAGTCGTTGGGCCAGTGGCGTACGCCGTTCAGGTCACCCTTGTTGCCGAAGCTCTCCACCACATAGCCGGAGACATCCGACACCACACCTGCGTGCCCGCCTGCCCAGGCCGAAGAGCCGGAGCTGGTGCCGTCCAGGGTCACCAGTATGTCACCAGCGGTTCCCACCGCACTTGCTATCGCACCTATTTGTTGACGCTGAAGTACTTTGTTCGAATCCAAGTTCCGTTTCCGGGATTCCTCCCGCACTTTTTGGATATCAAACACCTTGGACGGCTGAATCAACTCCCTCTCCGTCTTTGCCTTGGCCTGTTCCACGTCCTTCCATTGTTCTGCAGACAAATCGGTCACACCTGCCGCAGCACCCTGCGGTACCCCCACTCCCAGCCCAACGGTCAAAACAACGAGCGCCAACCACCATCGGAAACGCATCGCCACCATACCTCCCTGATCCAATTTTCAGAAATATATTTTCTGTCCGGTGCAAAAATACACCTTTTGATTTTTTGTAAAGAAATCCTGATCGAAATCCGAACATTGATTCCCGTCTCCATCACTTCCACACGGTACAACCCACCGTTCTGCTTGCGGAACTGCACATGCCGTTTGAGCGGAATCTCTCTCACGAAGGTAAAAATCCATCCTTTTTCTCTCATCCCTTTAACCCGTCTGCCATGGAATGCAAAAAAATCCCTTCCACATGGAAGGGATGGTGGGATCACGCTTGATTCAACCAACGGACCAAAGCCGCTTCCATACCGTCCACATCGTCGACGGCGTACAGCGGATACGGACAGTCGTCGATCGGAAACCAGCTGACCACCGCCTGGATGTTGTGCAACTCCCTCAACAGCGGGAAATCTTCCTCCCGGCGAAGGACGACCCATTTTGGCCAACCCGCCCGCTTGAATCCTTCCACCAGCACGAGATCACACGCAGAGTAAAAGGGCAACAGCTCTTCCACCTCCAATGTCCGCGGAAAACACACCACCGTCTGATTGGACGCGCTGATCGTCACGATGTCCGCCCCGGCCTCTCGGTGCCGCCACGTGTCCTTGCCCGGCCGGTCCCATTCCATGGTTTTCCCGTGGTGCTTGATTGTCCCCACTTTCCACCCGTGTTGGCACAATCGCTCGATCAGACGGGTGATCAGAGTGGTTTTGCCGGAGTTGGAATACCCGACGACGGAGAGTACGGCAGGTTGTTGATTCATCTGATATCGCCTCTTTTTGTCGAACGTGTTGGTTCCATTGTACGGCATGGAAACGCTGTTGTCATTCCCGGAGGGCAGGGCAGAAAAAGCCAAGCGGTATCCGTTCGCCCAGTTTGTTGACAAAGTCTGCGTGCTCCGATCTCCCGTTTCGCTCCGGAACGACAGCCAGGTCGCTTGACAGGAAAGAAAGAGGGCTCCGCTTCTCTGAAAGAGATTGACCGTTTTCCCACGAACCACCTCACAGCATTGCAGGAGAGCAGAAACACGACTCACCCGAAACCACCTTGTCAACGCCCCTGTTCCTCGGCCCATTGTTCCATTCGCTGTTGCAACTGGTCAATCTCTTTGTTCAGATCGACCCGCTTTCCTTGCTGCACCTGGGATAACACTTTGCTCACCCAGGGGACCAGGATCGTTTTTTGGTACGGCATATCCATCAACCACGGCGTAGTGGTATTGGTTTTGGCATTTTGAACGTAGACGGGCACATAGGGATCGTCTTTTCTTTGGAAATCAAAGGGCTGAACGCTGGGCGGAACCATTTCATTTTCGTATTTGAACTGCTGAATTTGGGGGCCTGAGAGGAATTTGACCACTTCCCACGCCGCCGCCGGGTTGCGCGTTTTGGCTGAGATGCACCACGGCGTCGTGCTGATCGGCGAACCCAAGCCATCCGGTCCCTTGAAGTTGACACGCAGGGAAAAGCGTTGCAACAAACGGCTATCCTTTTTCCCGACATATTGTTTCCACGGTACTTCCATGTTGGGGTTTTCCAGCACGATCGCATGCTGATTCCGGTCGGTAAACAGGTTTTCCTGTCCCTGGCTCACCAGGAATCCGGGATGAACATAGGGGGTTGCCGCCATCATCCACTGCACGCTTTTGACAAATGCGGGATGGTGAAAGTGGAAATTCAACGTGTGCGGTCGGGAGACGTCACCGGTGACCACCTCGTTTCTCCCCCCATAATAGCTGATCAAGCTTTCCAACAGTGTGGAGGTGCGCCAGACGCCGTCCCAGTAGAGGCCGTAGGTTTGTTCACCCGTTCGTGGATTTTTCCCCGTCATACGCTTCGCTTTCGCCAATACTTCTTCGGGTGTGGGACGGGTCGACAGCGGTTCGACCCCCCAATCGCGGAACAGTTGATTGTCCACCGTGATCAGACGCGAAAACGCCCCGGACGGCAGTCCCAACGTATTTTTCCCCGTACGGTCTTTGATCAGTGGCAAAACCGACCGCTGATAACGTGAGGAAAGCCGCAGCGTGGTGTCTTGCCGGAGCAGATCATCGATCGGGCGGATCAGTCCCTGCTCATAAAAGGCGCGAAACTGCGGGAGATAGAACACATCCGCCTGCCCGCTCATCAGCATGGTTTGCTGTTTGGTGTTGTAATCCTGCCACGGTATGTTGATGAATTCCACCTGCAAATTTGGATGTTTTTTCAAAAAGGGTTTCATCGCGGTCTTCAGTCCCGGCATTTTGGCTCCCGTCACCGGATCCGTGTAATCGTCGATTTTAAAGTCGATGGTGTTGACCACCACTTTGCCCTCCAACCGGGCCGGATCTCCGCTTACTTTCCAGTCTTGGGAGCCTGAGCAAGCCGTCATCACCGTCAACAGCACCGCAAACCACCCGCCGAGAAACCAACGTTGCCGTCTCATTCCGCATCCCCCTCATTGCTTGATCCCGGAATAAGCGATACTTTTCACCACATACCGCTGTAACAGCAGATACAAGACCAGCACCGGCAACAAACTGAGTACCGCCACCGCCATGTGAATGGCGGGCAAAATCCGCTGACCGCTGTCATGCACAAACATCGCCACCCCGATCTGCACGGTATACCAGTCCGGATGACTCAGCATCAACAACGGCCACAACACGTCATTCCAAGACCATAAAAACTGCAGGATCACCAGTGTGGCGATAACCGGTCCGGACAGCGGAACATAGATGCGCCAGAAAATGGTCCATTCGGATGCGCCATCCATTTTGGCCGCATCCCGCAATTCCGCAGGTAATGTATCCATGTACTGCTTGACCAAAAACGTACCGACGACCGCCGCCAATGACGGCAAAAGAAATGCCCACAACGAATTGGTCATCCCCCATTCATTCAGCAGCAGAAACGAGGGAATCATCGCCACTTCCGGCGGGATCATCAACGTTCCCAATGCAAACAGAAACAACCCTCTCGCACCGCGGAAACGCAGCAGGGAAAACGCATATCCCGCCATCAATGCCGACAATACGGAAACCGATACTTCACACAATGCAATAAGAAAGGAATTGAGAAAATAGCGGGCCAGCGGTACATTGGCAAACGGAATGACATAGCTTTTCCAAGTCGGCTCCTCCGGAATCAATCGCGGCGGAAACGGCACCTGCGTCATCGCCTGACCGTCCAAACTGGTGGACACCATCCACAGGAACGGAACCAGCATGATCCCCGCCCCGATCGACAACAACACCATGACGCACCATTGACCCCAAGTGGTTTGACGAAACATGGTCCCCCTCCTCTCATGAAAGTGGTTAGTCCATTGTATGGGCTTTCCGCAATGGTTATGTGCCCGCCACACCGGGTGATTGCCGGACTCGGCGGACATAAAAAACCGGTTCCTCGATGGAACCGGTGAGACTACTGACATGTGGCGAACCATTCACGATTTCAGGTGAGGCGCTTTCCTTTCCGCTCCTCTTGTCGGCAAGCTATGTGGTCAAATGCGGAAATACGACCACCCTCTTTTAGAGGAACAGTTCCGAATTTCCTGTCAAGCGCAGAGTTTCAGACGGGAAACCGAAACCCACCACTTTGGCAACAACCAAACCGGTTCTGCGATGGAACCGGTATTAGTCAGCTTGCGTCGGTAGGGTCCTCCTCCGATGATGCTTTTTTTGACCACAGCGAAGACAACGCCCATTTCCGACTGCCGCTCAGCGTCAGCACCAGACTGAGTCCCAACAATGCCAGATCCAGTTCGTATCCGCCGAAAAAGCCCGCTTTCCATTTGACTGTGGCGATCGCCCCCACCATCACCAATCCGACTGCCGCGGCTGCGATTTCCACCCACAATCCCACGATCAATAACAATCCGGCTACGGTCTCCACCACAGCCACGACATATGCCAACGGTCCCGGCAATCCCATTTGACCAGTGAACATCTGCGCCACTTGACCCAGTGCAAACATTTTTTGCAATCCATGTGCCAACATCACGATACCCAAAACGATTCGACCCAACAACAAGCCCCACTCTGTTCTTGATTGTGTCATGATACATCCTCCTCAGTTTCTTACTATATTCAATTTACTATTATATTTATAGCTACACGAAAAAGATGTGAACTAGATCACACCTGAGAAAAAAACTTTTTGGAAGGCGTTTTATCCAGAACCTGGAGTGAGATGTTTGTCGGGATCTTGTCCTGGTTCATCTCCCGCCAATGGCGATTGAATTGAAACCCTCTTTTTCCCCAACTCTTTCTTCGTGTAAAGAAGAATCTTCATTGATATGTTATCTATAAATCCTTAATATAAGGGAGAGATCAATATATTGACTAAGGAGCCGATGAAAATGGGTTTCTTTGAATCACTACATATCCTGTGGTTAACACCGGTTACGATCTTTTATTTCATAGCAGGCATTGGTCTTTTTAAAACGAGATTCAAAGAGACGATACTGAAATTTGTGAAAATCTCTTTCTATATTCTTCTCATCCTAACCATCCTATCCATTGCCACTTCACCGACGCACACAATAAAAATCATCATCCGTACATCGGCCTGTCTCGTGTTCTCGCTATATTTTTTTATTTTTCCTGCGGGGAACTATACACTTTCCACAGATCATCTGTGGGAAAAAAGTATGAAGTTTGCGAAACCCATATTCACCATCAGTCTCATCCTTCTTGTTTTGATTTATGCTCCCGCTGTCATTCATCGCCTCCTTGAAAGTATCTAAGAACGGTCGCGTAAGAAAGGGATGAAAGTTCATGTGGTTTCTCTCCATTGTCTTCATCCTTGGTGGATTTTTCTTGTTACTGATTTCCTTTTTCTTTATCCGATATATCATTCAACTATTTAAAAAGTATCAATATGTGATGCAGCATATGGTACCCACCGTGGGGGTTATCATTGATGTAAAAAAAGTGGAACTGGATGAACCGATGAAAGTCGGTTATCTTCTCCAAGGTGTCACAACTGTTGTCCATCATATTTATTGTCCCGTTTACGCTTATACCGATTTGCACGGAAATCATCGTTTGCTGGACACCGAAAAACAACGGACGGGGCTTTTCGATCAACGGCAGTATGTATTCTCCTATGGAGAAAAGACCGATTGTCGGGGAAAGTAAAACCATTCTTTATCGTCCTGATACCGGTGAACAGTACGTGGATACCGGGCTTCGGTCGGTTCGGCGAACATGGGGAATGGCAATCGTTTGTTTCTGTTTACTTGCGCTCGTTGCCATCTATTTTTTGTCGGCTGGAATCGCCGGTTTTTTCATTGATTCAACATCATCATAAAACCACGGATTTTGTACCTGATGTTACCACGTGCGTTAGACGGCTTTGCATACTTTGTCAGCAATTCTTTCGAACCGGATTACACAGACAACCCTATTCACGCCGTTGAAACCGGATCAGGCGAAAATGAGCCAACGTGAGCAAAAAGACGACAACAAACAACAAATACGCGGCGGCTGAAGCCTTGCCCAGCTCAAAGCTGTGAAAACCGACACGATAGATGTACAGCATCAATGTGGACAAACTCCCCCCGGGATTGCCCGCCTCGCCGCCAATCATCCATACGTCGTTGAATCGCCGCATGGCGCTGATCATGCCGGTGATCAGCAAAAAAACGAGAATCGGGCGGACGCCCGGCAAGGTTACGTGCCACCATTGTCGAAACGGTCCGGCGCCGTCAATCGAGGCCGCTTCATACAATTCGCCCGGCACCGACTGCAAACCCGCCAACACGATCAAGATAGAATATCCGATCCCATGCCATACGCCCATCAGAGCCACCGCCAGCTTGGATGTATCGGGATCGGCAAACCAACCCTGCGCCGGAAGACCCAATCCGGTCAGCACATAATTGATCAACCCTTGATCGGTGGGATAGAAAAGAAACTGAAAAACGACCGCCACCGCCACCATCGACGTGATGTTGGGCAGGAAATACACCGCACGGAAAAAGGTGCGGCACCATCGGGCCGAATGAATCCATGTCGCCAACACCAACGAACCGGGAATGCTGATCGCTATTCCCATCCCACCCAGAACCAGTGTGTTGCGCAGCGCTTCCCAGAAATCATCGTCCAGCAGCAGGTAACGGTAATTGTCCCATCCCGCCCACGTTTCCACCACCCCGTTGGTATGAAAAAAACTGAGTCTCAGGGATTCCACCAACGGATACAACCGAAACATCAACAATCCCGCCATCAGCGGCAGGATGAATCCCCATCCCGCGAGGTCTTCCAACCGAATTCGGCCTCGTTTGCCCATGACTTTCCGCTCCTTGACCTGTCCTTTTTTCTCATATGTATGGGCCATGACATGAAAAAAGCACCGGGAGATTCCGGTGCCAAACGGTTGACAACTCAATACCGAACCAAGGAGAACACGTCGATGCCTTGCAATTTTTCGCGACCGTTGAGGTAGGTCAATTCAATGAAAAACGCAGCGCCCACCAACTCGCCCTGGAGTTGTCGAACCAGGTTGATCGTGGCACTGATCGTACCGCCCGTGGCCAGGAGGTCATCCGCAACCAGTACGCGTTGCCCCGGCTGGATCGCATCCCGGTGGATGGCCAGTTTGTCTTTCCCGTATTCCAGGCTGTACTCGGTTTCAATCGTTTCCCCCGGCAATTTGCCCGCTTTTCGTACAGGTACGAAGCCGGCCCCCAATGCGTAGGCCAACGGCGCGCCGACGACGAACCCCCGTGCTTCCGGTCCGACAATCAAGTCGATTTGCTTGTCCTTCAGACGTTCCACCATGGTATCGATGGCTGCGCGGTAAGCCGGTCCTTCCTTTAACAGCGTGGTGATGTCCTTAAACCGAATACCCGGTTGCGGGAAGTCCGGAATGACGCGAATCTTTTCTTTGAAATCCATTTTCGTCTCCTCCTATTTTCAAGTCCAGTCCCAGAAGATCGAATACATAATGGCATAATTCCCGGTAGGAAGAATACACGAGTTGGCGCATCACGCGCTCTCGCTCGATCTGCCGCCGATAGGAAGCGGAGGTGTGGAGCGGTCGCTTGGCCGGTTGTGGCACGACCCGAAGATGATCCCCGCTGCCATCCACAAATTCCAGTTCCTGAAACACCCGCAACATGAAGGCGATCATCCGCCTGGAAAGACCGGTCAGCTTTTGAAGACGTTGTAAATCCCGCGGCAAACGAACTGACTCCACGCGCAACAACCAACCGTACAATTGTTTGAACCCTTCCCTGTCCGGGGTTTTCAACAGCACATCATCCATCCCGGCATCGCCGAACGCGAAATAAAAACGTTCCACATGCGAAAGTGTGTAAACGAGCCGTTCCCACGTCTGCAAACTGGGAGGGGGTTCCAACAACACCAACCGGCGAATCTCCGACCACCGCTCCGGTGCCGTCTGTGCTTCCTTCTCCCATTCGTCCCAGGATACCGACCAAGCCGTCGGTTGATCCGGAGCCAATGTCTTTTCAGGAGCGGAAGTCAGCAATAACGTGTACGGATCCGCAAGCAACCGATCCAGTCGATCCCGTTTGTCTCCGTTTCCCCGCCAATCGAAGATCTGGACGTGCGGAACGTGAACATCGCGAATCAACAGCTGAGGGGTTCGTTGGTTGTTCCACTCGTTGATCTGCAGTTCTCCCAACACCTCGATCCGGGCGTGCGGGGTGATTTCCTCGGCCAACTCCTTCATACGGAATCCCACCGCATCCAATGTACCGTTTCCGCCCGATAAAATCAATTTCACATGATTGCGGTCCGCTCCCATTAGTTGGATTTGGGACAAACCCGCTCCCGTGACACGAAACCGCGGGGTGGGATTCCCCACGCCGTACGGTGCAAGGTGCTCTAATTGTTCGATCAATTCCACGCTCACCTGATCCGGTGTCAGTTCGGATTCCACCCGGGAGACCGGAATGTAATCCTCCTCGGTCAGCCATTCGGCCGCCAGACGGTTCAGCCGCCGGTGCAATTCCGGTACGTCCCGGGCCGGAAGCGTCATGCCCGCCGCCATTTTGTGGCCGCCGAAATGAGGGAGCAGATCGGCGCACTCCGACAGGGCACGATACATGTCCAGTCCTTCGATACTGCGTGCCGAACCTTTGGCCATCCCCGTCTCCTCGTCGATACCGAGCACGATGGCGGGCCGGTAGTAGCGTTCCACCAACCGGGATGCAACGATACCGATGACACCGACATTCCAACCGGGTGATGCGACCACGATGAACCGGCGATGCGCTTCAGGGTCCGCTTCCACCATCGCCTGCGCTTCCGCAAAGATCTTCTCTACCAATTGTTGTCGTTCCCGGTTCATCTGATCCAGTTGATTGGCCAGCGCATAAGCGGTTTCATCGTCTTGCGTCAACAACAGTTCCACCGCATGCACCGCACTGTCCAGACGTCCGCTCGCATTGATTCTCGGACCGAGCGAAAATCCGACATGACCCGACCCCACCTCGCCGCGGATCCCGGAGACATCCATCAACGCCCGCAGGCCGACATGTCTCCGCTGGTTCATTCTACGCAAACCGCCGACAGCGATGATTCGGTTTTCATCCACCAATGGGACGAGGTCCGCGATCGTACCCAGTGCCGCCAATTCCCACACTTCTTCCGGCACTTCTCCCAGCAAAGCCTGAACCAATTTGAACGCAACGCCCACTCCGGCCAACATATCAAACGGATACGGGCAGTTCGGCTTTTTTGGATTGATCACCGCCAATGACTCGGGGATCACATCCGGAGGTTCGTGATGGTCCGTAATGATGAGATCCAACCCCAACTCCCGGGCATATGCGGCTTCTTCCACCGCACTGATACCGGTATCCACCGTAATGACCAAATCGACCTCATCCGCTTTGGCTTTGGCCAGCGCTTCCTTGTTCAACCCATATCCTTCACGAAAACGATTGGGTATGTAATAGTGTGCATCAGCACCCAGGCGCCGCAATACCGTCATCATCAAGGCGGTACTGGATATACCGTCTGCGTCGTAATCACCGTATACCAAGATTTTCTCATTTCGTTTCAGTGCTGTTCGGATGCGGTCCACCGCTTCTTCCATCCCGTCCATCAAAAAAGGATCGTGCAAATCGGAAGCGTCTGCACGTAAAAACCGCCGCGCAGATTCCACCTCGGTCAATCCCCGATTGACCAAGAGACGCGCGACGACCGGATGGACTCCAAGCGAGTCCGCCAAGGCAGAACAGCTGGCCTGATCCGCCTCCACGGTCAGCCAGCGTGTTTTCGGGCGCAGCATGGAATCAGGATCACCTCGCTTTGCGCTTCCATTATAGCACACCCCCACCGAAGTCATGTCTTCTTTTCTTCTTCGGAATAGGGATTGACATGTACCAGCACGTCGGAAACATGATCAAAGCGATCCATCAGCGTATGTTTGACCCGTTTGCCGATTTGATGTCCCTGTTCCACCGTGATCTGGGGATCTACCGCGATTTTCACGTCAACGATGACATAATGTCCGTGCTCTCTGGCGCGCAACTCGTCCACCCGCGTCACCCCGGGTACGGAAGCGGCCGTATCCACCAACTCCGCGGCATCCTCCTCGTGCAAAACGTGGTCCATCGTGGTGTGAATCGACTCTTTGGCCAACTTGTAAGCCATCAGCAAAACCAGAATGGATACAAAGATGCCTGCAACCGCATCCAAATAAACCAACGGGGATACACCCAGGCGAGCTCCCAAAATCGCGCCGCCGATTCCAAGCAAAGCGGCAAATGAGGAAAACACGTCGGAACGGTGTTCCCACGCGTTGACAATCAAAGCCTGCGAACCAATCCGTTGGCCCAACCGGTACTTGTAGCGAAACATCCATTCCTTGACGACCATGGAAACCACTGCGGCAACAGCGGCCCACCAACCGGGCGCCCGAGCGGGTACAAACAGCGACTCAAACGAGTCATACACCATCTGAAATCCCACTACGCCCAGCAGCACCGCGACGATAATCGCAGCGATGGATTCGGCTTTGCCGTGGCCGTAAGGATGATCTTCATCCGGCGGCAATTGCGCGGCCCGCACCCCGATCAGCACGGCGAGGGAACCGGCCACATCGGAGGCCGAATGGACAGCGTCCGCGATCAAGGCTTGACTCTGTGCCATCACGCCGATCATCCCCTTGAATAAAGCCAACAGCGCGTTTCCGATGATCCCGATCCAAGCTCCCTTTTCCGCTTGACGAAATTGATCCGATCTCATGGTGGAAACCTCCGAAAGAGATGGCCGCGGAATACCGCGGCCAATGGAAGTTTATGTGATTTCTTTCATTCTTATTCGGAAGCCGGGTTGGCCCGATTCATCGAGCGCCATTTCCAATCGAGCCAGATTTGGCTCGCGATGAAAATCGACGAATACGCGCCGAAAAGCAGTCCCAGCAACAATGCCAGTGAGAAGTAGAAAATACTTTCCCCTCCGAACAACAGCAGAGTGGCTGCACCGAACACCACGGTCAATACCGTGTTGATCGAACGAACCAGCGTTTGGTGGATGCTCTCGTTCACCACACGGGCCAGATCTTCGAACTTTTTGGGTTTATGCAGTTCCACGTTTTCGCGAATCCGGTCGAAAATCACGATCGTGTCGTTGACCGAATACCCGACGATGGTGAGGATGGCGGCCACGAACACCAGATCCACTTCCCACTGAAACAGTGAGAACAGCCCGATTACGATCAATACGTCATGCAACAGCGCCACCACGGCGGAAACAGCAAACCGATACTCAAACCGGATCGTCAGGTACAGGATGATTCCGATCGACGCGATCGCCACGGAGATGATCGCGTTTCGAACCAGTTCCTGCCCGATGATCGGATCCACCTTTTGCTCCTGAATGTCCACTTGTTTGCCGTACTTCTGCTGGAATGCCGTGCGTATCTTCGCCACCTTGTCGGGAGAAAGCACCTCATTGGTGCGAAACACCAGTACCTCTTTGTTGTTACCGGCCGCCCGCACATTGGCGTCCTTGTAACCCAATCCGGTCAACACCTTTTTGGCTTCCGTCAAATCATAGGGATGACCGATGCGAACATCCACCCGGGTCCCGGACTTGAAGTCGATCCCAAGGTTGAGTCCTTGCAGCAAGAACGATACCAAGCCCAGCAACAACAGCACACCGGAGATGAGATAAAACCATTTGCGACGTCTGACGAAGTCCAGTTTATAGTTCACCGATCTCACTCTCCTTCACACCAAACAACGCCGGGCTTTTCAGCACATTGGCCTTCAACAGCAGAGTCATCAGAATCCGTGCCAACGCCACCGCAGTGAGGAAGCTGACGGCGATGCTGACGATCAGCGAGACGGCAAATCCTTTCACGCCGGCAGTTCCGAAGTAGAACAGCACCGCAGCCGCCAACACGGTTGTGATGTTGGCGTCAAAGATGGTGAGGAACGATCGACGGGAGCCGGAACGCACGGAGGCGGGAATGCTTTTGCCCCGACGCATTTCTTCCTTGATCCGCTCATACATGATGATGTTGGCGTCCACCGCCATCCCGATCCCGAGTATGTAAGCGGCAATGCCCGGCAACGTCAACGTGACGTTCAACAAAGAGAAAGTCAACAATACCAGATAGGAATACGCCAGCAGCGTCACAACGGCGATCAATCCCGGCAACCGATAATAACCGATCACGAAAACAAAAATCATCACCAGCGCGATCAAGCCGGCGCGCAAGCTTTTCATCAGTGAATCCTGTCCGAGACTGGCATCCACGGAGTAGCTTTGCTTTTCTTTCAAGTCGACCGGCAGCGATCCGGCGTTGAGCAGATTGGCCAATGTTTTGGCCGACTCCGCCGTAAAGTTTCCCGTGATGATCGCTTTGCCGTTGGGAATCGGCTCATTGATCACCGGTGCATCCAGCTGCTGGTCGTCCAAATAGATCGGCATGGGTTGTCCAACATACTTCCGCGTCAAATCATAAAACTTCTGCGGATTCTTCAGTTCCAGCATTACGGCAGGCCGTCCACTTTGGTCATAATCCTGCGATGCACTGCCCTCCTTCAGGTCTCCCCCGTCCAGGAGCACTTTTTTTCCGGTAGGATCCCGGAATGTGAGACGGGCCGGTTTGCCCAGGATCTCACGCGCCTTCTCCTTGTCCTTCACCCCGGCCAACTGCACGCGAATCCGGTTGTTTCCTTCGATGGTGATGTCAGGTTCGGTCACACCCAACACGTCGATCCGGTTCCGCAGGGCTTCCGCCGCACTGGCCAACGTTTGCGGGGTGATCTTCTGTCCCTTTTCGTGGGGCTTCGCTTCGTACAAGACTTCGAAACCGCCTCTCAAATCCAGTCCCAATGTGATCCGATTGACGACGTCTTTCGTGGTCAGCGCCACCGTCGCCAAAACGGCGATCACCAAGAGGGAAAACCAAACGAGTTGACCCCAGCGAACCCTCATACATCCGATCCTCCTTCATTTGCCCAGACAACTATTCCCATTATCCCAACTGGATCGGGCCATGTCAATTTATCGTTCCGGGCCTTTTGCAGTTCTTTGATATGGACTGATTCCAACTTCTCTACAATAAGAACTCACCTCTATCATAAGAAACATCCCCCCTCAGCCAACTGAAGGGCGTGAATGTCTCTTTGTTGCAGAAACAACCGCGAGGTTGAAGGGATCAAACGGATTTAAGCATCCCGTCCACCAGAACTGCCTTCCGTCAAATCCGGCTTTCGATAAAGAAGTCAGAATCGTATACCCTTGACCTGAGATTTTCATTTAACCAATCCGTTTTTCTATATAATCGGCAAGAAAAAAACACCATCGGCAAATCCTTCCGATGGTGTCAAACACGTTTCCTCAATCACGCTTGTCCAGCGAATCCGATTTGTAAACGCTGATCATCAGCCAGTTCATGAAACGGGTAGCTTTCAGGGACAAAATGTCATTCACCAGGCGGTTCAAGCGCGGCCACCCACGCCGATAATTCTCGGAAACGCAAGCCCACACCTGTTCACCCGTCACATTTTCGTATCCGTACATCCGGAATTCTTCGGCTTTGCTGTTGCACAAATCCTCGATACACTGCATCAGCTCGGATTCGCTCAACAGCTCCACAGAGGACTTGGCTTTCCGGGTCACCGGTTTCAAAGATTGCCGCATGTTGACGCAGACCTCCTTCCACAGGCGCAATCGAAGGCCCTCCTACAGGGTGATTCGATCCCTTTCTATCAAAATCCTGCCGGAAAATCAACCGACGATTTTTAGTCATGAATCGATTGGACAAGGGCATAGGCTTGTATGGAAAAAAGTGTGTCTGGTTCCATCGATCAGACACATCTGAAAGAAAGCGGGGACCACAGGTGACCAAGCAGTCTTTTTTGCACGGCACCCTGATCCTGGTCGGTGCGGGGTTTATCACGAAAATCCTCGGATTTGTCTACCGGATTGCTTTGTCCCGTATCATCGGCGACGAAGGCATGGGCTTGTTCCAAATGGCGTTCCCGATCCTGCTGTTCGTGATCGTCCTCGCGACTGCGGGCTTGCCCGTGGCCATCTCCAAGCTGGTCTCGGAAGCCGAAGCCACCGGCGATGAAGAACGCATCCGCTTCATCCTGAGGGTATCGCTGGGTATCGTCATCGTCACCAGTATGGTGTTGACGGGAATGACGGTTCTGTTTGCACCGTGGATTGCCTCCCATCTCTTGACGGATGAGAGAGCCGTCTACGCTTTGACGGGGATCGCTCCCGTTATCCCCATCGTGGCGATCGCTTCCATCTTTCGGGGCTATTTTCAGGGACGCCAACAGATGAATCCGTATGCGGTTGCCCAGATCGTCGAGCAGATCGTTCGAATCGCCACGATTCTCCTGTTGGCGCAATATTTGTTGCCCTATGGTGTGGAATACGCATCGGCAGGCGCCATGTTCGGCATTGTGGCGGGAGAAGGGGCAGGTTTGTTCGTGTTGTTGCGCGCATTTCGCAATGATCCCCGGAGACCGCCGCTTCGCATGCGGATTGGACGGAAGGACAGCGTCGGCACCCTGAAACGGCTGAGTCGGTTGGCTTTACCTGTTACAGCCAGCAGAACGTTCGGTTCGCTTTCCTATGCGGTGGAACCGATTGTCGTCTCCCAGAGCCTGGCCATCGCCGGCATTGCAACCGCCACGGCGACGGCACTGTATGGACAATTGGAGGGAATGGCCATTCCGTTGGTCTATTTTCCGGCATTCATCACATATGCGCTGTCCGTTTCACTCGTCCCCGCCGTATCCGAAGCGGCGGCACGCGGACAGCGTCGATTGGTCGAACATCGTCTCCGGCAGGCGGTTCGGTTGTCACTGATCGTCGGCGCTCCTTGCGCGGTGTGGATGTTTGTATTGGCTGAGCCTTTGACACTCTTGGTTTACCACAACACAGAGGTGGCCCGCTTGATGCAGATTCTTGCCCCCTTCGCCGTCTTCCTGTACCTCCAGGGACCGTTGGCGGCTGTTCTGCAAGGGTTGGACAAAGCAAACGAGGCCATGCGCAATTCCATTTTCGGATCGTTGATCAAAACAGGATTGATTTTTCTGTTCGCCTCCCGTCCATCCCTCGGGATCGACGGAGTGGCACTGGCTATCAATTGTGGAATCGTCATCGTAACGTCGCTCCATCTCTTGAGCATCATGCGCCATATTCCGTTCACCGTGCATCTGAAGGGCTGGATCAAACTCACCGTCTGCATCGCCGGAATGGGGACAGTATCGTACCTGTGGTTGAATCACAGCATCGGTGCGTTGTGGTTGCGGTTATTGTCCACAGTTGGGGTGAGTGCCGGGGTGTACGGTGCACTCCTGATCCTGTTTTCGCTCATTCGCGGAGAGGATGCCCGACACTTGCCGGTGATCGGCAAATGGATGAACCGCCTTCTGCCGCGTTAATCCTTTTTGGGATCGATATAGAGCCGTCCCCGGTGATCGACGCTGGCGAAGAAAATCTCTTTGAAGTCCTTGTATCCGTACTGCTGAATTTGGTTTTTCAACCAAAAACGGTTTTGTCCGATCTGGTTCAATCCTTCTTCCTGTACCTTGCCATCCACAATCAACGTTACCGGCATCATAAACGGACGGAACCCCGCATTTTCATCTGCGTCTCTTTCTTCCCTTTTTTCCTCCGACGTGCGCGGGATGACGCTCAATTTCCCCGTAGTCTCCAAAATCGCAAATTCCACGTCGGAGATGTTGGATATGTTTTTCTCCCGCAACTGCGTCATGAGATCATCCAAATTGTATCGCTGTTTGGCCATTTCCTCTTCCATGATCTTGCCGTTTTTGATCAGGACAGAGGGTTGGCCGTCCACCAAATGACGCAGGTGGGTATTTTTCAATGAAAGATAAGAAAGTATCAGTTGTCCCAACAACAGGGTCATGATCGGAATCATGCCTTTCATCAACGGCACGCGGGTATCTTCAATGAAGATAACGGCCAAATCGGCAATCATGATGAACACAACCAGATCGAATATGGACAGCTTGCCGATTTCCCGCTTGCCCATCAACCGCATAACCAACAGTACCAAAAAATATGCGAATAATGAACGAAGAAACAGTGACCACCATTCCATGGCCGTGCCCCCTTTCTCCCGATTTGCATCCCGACTGGGGTTCCGTATCCTTGTGGCATTGGCCTTGGCGAGGCCTTCCAGGGCATGTTTGACCAAGATCGTCCGTCGCTTTCCCCACTAGTTTCGTCCAGCGGCACGAGATTTATGATGGCCGCACGATCATAAAACCATGAGAAAGTTCATACCCATGTACAAAATCGGACAATCAGGAGGATGGCCATGAAAACGCCCATGGTGGATCATTCATCCAAATTTCGCCTGCGCTCCCCCCTGTTGGCAGGGTTGCTTCTGATCTGGACGGTAGTGATCGCCGGATCGGTATTGGTCACGTTTTTGTTGCGCTGGACTTCCGTACAGGAATCTTCCCTGCCGTTGTTCACATACGGCATCAATGGCTTCGCCCTGATCGGCGGCGGTTGGCTTGCCGGAAGGAAAAGCAAGCGGAAAGGTTGGTTGTACGGGGGAATGACCGGTTTGATGTATGCACTCATCGTCTGGATGATCGCATTTCTCGCTTTTGATACCGCCATGCGTCTGCAACCGTTGCTGTTTACCGGAGCTGCGTTTGGATTAAGTGCATTGGGCGGCATGCTCGGCGTCAACTCCAGTCGATGACAAAATCAGAAACATCCGGTTTCAAGTGTGCACGCGCGGGGAATATATTCAAAAGCCCAACGCTTCGGTCTGAACGATGCCGGAGCTTTCCTTTTCATATAAAGGAGGGGAATCGGTGTTTCAGTCAGTCGAAACGATCATCGTAACCTGGATTGCATCTATCCTCCTCATCATCGGCTGGTGTCTTCGTTCCAATCCTTTCTCCGCCCTGCACGGCTTTGTCATCGATCTCTTTCGACAGAGGCGCCTGTTGATCCTTTTTGCGGGGGCACTCAGTGTATTGCTGCTCAACAAGCTGGAACTCTTGATCGAACCGCATATTCAGCAAAAAATCGATTTCACCCCGTACATTTTTGCCTTTGAAGGCCATGTGACGCCCTTGTTTCAACAAACATTGGCATCCCGGCCTCTCACCTACATCACCACCTATTTTTATGTGATTGTATTTGCGGCTGTGATGGTTGCTTCACTGGCCATCTACCATCGGGAAAAGGACTTCCGTTCGTTGTACGCGTTTTTGTATGCCATTTCGCTCAATTATTTTCTCGCGATCCCGTTTTTCCTGTTCATACCGGTGGAAGAGACATGGCACATGCATCCGGCTATACGATTCCTGATCCCAGACGTCTATCCGGCCTTTGAGGAACAATACCGTCATTTCTCCGGATTGGACAACTCCTTCCCCAGCCTGCATACGTCCATCTCAGTCATGATGGCCATGATCGCGTATCAGTCCAAAAATCGCCGGTTTGCCCGATTGACGATCGTTTCGGCCGCCGTCATTCTGTTTTCCATTTTGTATTTGGGTATCCACTGGATCATGGATTTGCTGGCCGGCGTCATTCTGGGCATCGTCAGCGCATCGCTGGCATTCAGATGGAGTGACTATACACTCGCTTATCCGTGGTATTTCCCGAACCGAAAAAAACCTGCTTCGGAACAGTCTTATCATTGAAGAAAAAAACAACACCCCCTCGACTTCTTCTTGATCGAGGGGATGTTGTTTTTTTAAAACGAGCTTCATTTTATCCTGATTGAACAGTGATCAATTCCACAGGCCCATGATCATCACAATGATCACCATGAACGTGATGAAGCCGACCATTTACCAGATAATCTGTATGATCACCATGAGGAACCATCTCGTGACCACAATCTTTATCATGGTTACAACCACAAGCAACAGGACGACATGTGTCCGGGTTTATATCAGATACATCAATTTTGCATTCATCCCAATGATCCCCATGTTGATGATGAAGATGGCCATCATGTACATAATCAACATGGCCTCTATGAAGGATTTTGGTATGACCACAAGATAAGCTGTGAATGTGTCCATGGTTTCCATGAACCTGATGCTCTAATTCACTCAAAGAAATTGCCCCCTTTCATTGATTATTCCTTGCCCATCACCAGTATCCTCTTTTGTCATGGAAACATGCATCAGCGTTGCACATGCATGCGCATAAGTGAACGACTGAACAAAAAATAGAGGTTGTGCTGGCCGGAATGGCATCCAAAGGCCAATATCTCCCCGGTTTGCAGAGAGTATGTTTCAACTCTGTATCACCGATGAATAGAAGGTTTCCTTCCAAGATAAGGGAGTATTGTTTTTAGTTTGGCTGAGCTTCCAATGCCTTCTCTAAACTCTCTGCGTTCTTTTTCATCATGGAGAAGTAATCCTCACCTCTATCTCGTTCTTTTTGGGTCAGTCCCTCCACTGGGTTCAAGGTTAACGATTCCGCGCCGATTTCCTTTTTGACAGCGTTAGCCGCTTTTCCATTGACCAGGGTTTCAAAGAGGATGTAGTGGATTGCGTGTTTTCGGGCGATATCTGTGATTTTCTCCAACTCCTTCGCAGTAGGCTCGTCTTCCGGTGACAGACCGGAAACCGGGATCTGCTCCCAACCATATCGTTTGGCTAAATACCCAAAGGCCGCATGAGAAACGATGAATTGATGTTTTGTCGCTCGGTTGGCGATTTCTTGAAAACGATGGTGCAAATCGTTTAAACCTGCCTCCAATCGTTTATAATTCGCTCGATAAGCTTTTTCGTGTTTGGGGTCGGCTTGGATCAAACCATCACGGATCGCTGCAGCTTGCTGCTTGGCCAAAACTGGATCCAACCATACATGAGGATCATACACCCCGTGGTCATGTTCCTCTTTATGTGACTCCTCCGACGGGTGCAACTGGATGGATCGAGTCGAATTTACAATCACTGTTCGTTTCGTATCCAAAAAGGGCTTAACTTTGTCGACCCAACCTTCCAATCCAGCACCGTTGTAAATGAATACGTCAGCTTCTGACAATCGGCTCATCTGTTTAGGAGAGGGTTCGAAATCATGCGGTTCCACTCCAGCCGGCACCATGTTCGTAACCTCAACATAATGTCCTCCGATCTTTTCCGCAAAATCCGCCAAAGGATAAAAGCTGGCATATACCTGGATTTTTTCTTTCTGTGAAGATTGGTCCCCCATTGCCGAAGTGGTACATCCGACGAGGAAGCAAATTCCCACCACAAGAAAGACAAACCATCCGTAGCGCAACAATTTCATATCCATTCCTCCATTCAAATACATACGATTAGTCAACCCTACTGGATACACAATGATTAAATCGTAATCATTATGATTTATATGAACTTATGATAAACCTATTCAACAGTTGTTGTCTACATAATCCGGAAGCCCTTTATGCATGAATTTTACCTATTAGTCGAAATTAGTCGAAGTGACCTTTTGATGTGGAATCCATCTGATGAGTATGTTATACTGGCCAATAAAGCGTAATTATTCGTATTTATGGAGACAGGATCAATGTTCAAATCGAGCGTATCCGGCGGAAATTGTCCCAGTACTTTCCCGCCTTGCTTCACCTATACTCTGCAAGAAAGCTGGTTATGGCCTCTCCGACCATTTCAGCGCCCTGAAAATGGGATGTACGATTGCGGGTGAGATCCCAAAGGTGAGGTGAAAGTGAATGAAGAGGAAACGATTTGATTTTGGAAGATTATTGCAAGCTGTGATTCTATTTGGTTTTTCGATCTATCTGATCAAGCTTTTTGGCACCGGGGAAATCCACAAATTAGTAGCCCCTCATATTGCAGCTTTATTGAAGCTGACACTCGGTGTCCTCGTTGTGATGACCTTGTATGCTCTGTTGACATTCTTTACGAAGCGGTCATCTTGTGAGTGTGACCATGATCATTCCCATCATCATGCGCATGATCATGGCCAATTGAATCCGGTGTCGCTTCTGTTAGTAGTCCCCGTTGTTCTGGGATTGTTAGTGCCTACTCAAGCATTAGGAGTCTCAAAGATGAAAAATGGTCTTCAAACGTTACCCAAAGTCGACTTATCAAAGGTTCCCCGAGAAGAGGCGTCGTATGTTACAAAACCTCCAAAACCCAAAGAAGGATCGGAATTGTCCTTAGCCGATGTGGCGGAAAATATCTTAATAGCACCAGAGTATTATTTTAATCGGAGGTTCAAATTTACTGGATTTGTTTATCATCCAGATGGTTGGCCGTCAAACCGCATGATCTTGTGCCGATACTTAATTGCCTGCTGTGCGGCTGATGCGAGTCCGATTGGAATTGCAGTAGAGATGAAGGACGCAGCGAAGTACAAAAACAATTCTTGGGTACATATTGAAGGGACGATATCAACACGGAAGATTCCTCAATTAGACCGCATTGAAGCCACCAATTGGTATTACGGTTACCCGGAAAAGCCCGTACTGTTCGTTCATACCATTAAACAAATTAAGGAACCCAAAGATCCTTATATCTATTTCACCGGACTGAATGTGACAGGGGGCAACTAAAACAATGTGGCAAGCCGCACAAACAATATTTCTTTCCATTGTCCTTGAGTCGTTGCCTTTCGTTTTATTAGGCGTATTACTTTCTTCGTTGATTCAGGAACTCGTGTCACAAGAGAGAATGTTACGGCTGATGCCGAAAAACGGTAAAATGGCTGTTCTCGTCTCCTCTCTTTTCGGACTGGTTCTCCCGGTTTGTGATTGCGGAACGATCCCGGTTGCTCGTAGCTTGATAAGAAAGGGAATGCCAACTTCTGTAGCAGTGTCCTTCACACTGTCAGCGCCTGTAGTTAATCCGATCACAATGATTGCAACTTATGTCGCGTTTGGCATGAATGCTTCCATGATGTGGTTGCGGGTGACCACAACGTTTGTTATTTCTGTCGTGATTGGCTGGATACTCCTCTCTATTGAAACAAAGGAAAATAAACATTTGGAAACGAGATGTTACGAACATGCTCTAGCAGAAACAGCGACTACGCGCTCTGTTCAACATAGACGATCTGTCTCGCAAGTCTTTGGTGCAGTTATTGGACATGCGATTATCGAGTTTTTCGAAGTCGGGGGATTTGTGGTTGCCAGTGCAGCAGTGGCTGCCGTATTGCAAACGTGGATTCCTGCATCCGTATTGTCTCCTGTTGGAAAAGATCCAATTTGGTCCGTTGCAGGGATGATGATTCTCGCTATTCTGTTATCCCTCTGTTCAGAAGCAGATGCATTTGTTGCACGCTCACTGTCGGGATTGACAACAACTGGAGGGGTATTGGGGTTCTTGGTGATCGGACAAATGATCGATATGCGAAATATGTTTCTACTCCCAAGCGTTTTTTCACGTCGGATCGTCATCATTGCTTTTTCCCTCGCCATGATCCTGACGCTATGTGGAGGGATTCTGATCAACTACATCGGGTTTAAGATCTAGATGGTTCCAAATCGGAATGATGGCCATGATCGCGTATCAGTCCAAAAATCGCCGGTTTGCCCGATTGACGGTCGTTTCGGCCGCCATCATTCTGTTTTCCATTTTGTATTTGGGAATCCACTGGATCATGAATTGCTGGCCGGCGTCATTCTGGGTATCGCCAGCGCATCGCTGGCATTCAGATGGAGTGACGATACTCTCGCTTATCCGTGGTATTTCCCGAACCGTAAAAAACCTGCTTCGGAACAGTCCTTGCAGTGATCAATCAACCGGTGCCGCATTTCGGCGCCGGTTGTTTTTTGGATGGGAAAACGTTTGCACAAACGATGTACCATCTTTTTTACTGATTGATAAACCTTTTGTATAAACAACCGAAAGATAGCACCAGAACGCTTTTGCAATCGTTTTCTTCATTTTGCACATGTTTGCGCATATATGCGAATCTTGAAATATTTTCGCAATTTTTGTATGATCTTTTGCGAAACCGGTTTCACAACCGGTAAACCATCACGGAGGTGGCGATGTGGATGAGATGGGTGTTGCGCACGGTCGTCATTGCGACACTCGCGGGTTTGTTATGGACAGGTTCCACCCCTCCCGCTCAGGCATTGACGTCCACGGAATGGCAAAAGAAAAGCATCTATTTCATCATGACGGACCGGTTTTCCGATGGTGATCCATCCAACAACAACTACGGGGGATTCGCATCGGACAAATCGGACCCGCGCAAATGGCATGGCGGTGATTTCCAAGGGATTATCAATCAGCTGGATTACATCAAGGGAATGGGCTTCAACGCGATTTGGATCACACCGGTTACGATGCAGAAAAGTGCAAACGCTTACCATGGCTACTGGACCTACGACTTCTACAGCGTGGACGGCCATCTGGGTTCGATGGCCAAATTGCAGGAGTTGGTGCAGACCGCTCACAGCAAGGGGATTTCCGTCATGTTGGACGTGGTGGCCAACCACACGGGCGATTTCCAACCCGGCAGCTATGCGGCTCCGCCATTTGACAAGCATGATTGGTATCACCACAACGGCGATGTGCAAGACTGGAATGATCAATGGTGGGTGGAAAACGGGGACGTAGCGGGTTTGGACGATCTGAATCAGGAGAACCCGGCCACTGCCGCCGAGTTGAAAAACTGGATTCGCTGGCTGGTGCAGACCACAGTCGTGGACGGCTTGCGCGTGGACACGGTGAAACACGTTCCGAAGTGGTTCTGGCGCGATTTTGACGCCGCCGCCAACACATTCACCATCGGTGAGGTGTACAGCGGAGATCCCGCTTATGTCGCGGATTACACCAATTATCTGGATGCTGTGCTGGATTTCCCCATGTATTACACGATCAAAAACGTCTTCGGGCACGATCAGTCGATGTATCAAATCCGGGACCGCTATGCCGATGATTGGCGTTATCAAAACAAATTCACCAACGGCCTGTTCATCGACAACCACGATGTTCCCCGCTTTTTGTCCGACGCCACCGGGCGGCCCGGTGCCAGCTGGGACAAGTGGCCACAGTTGAAAGCAGCCCTCGGGTTTATCTTCACTTCCCGCGGCATACCCATCGTTTATCAGGGAACGGAACAGGGATTCAGCGGCGGCAATGATCCCTACAACCGTGAGGACATGGTTTTCAATCCCAACCACGAACTGTACAAATACATCGCCAAACTGAACAGCATTCGCAACGCTCATCCCGCCCTGCAGGACGGTTCGCAGGAGGAAAAATGGGTGGACGACACCTTCTACGCCTTCCAACGGTCCAAAAACGGCGACGAGGTTGTGGTGATGATCAACAACTCCTGGAACAGCCAGACACGCACCATTCCCAATCTCTCCAATCTGCCCGACGGCACTGTGCTGTATAACCGGATGGGAACGGACACGGCCACCGTCAACAACGGCGCCATCACCTCCACCTTGGGACCGAAGGAAGTGAAGATTTTTACCAAATGATGATGTGTCATTTCACTTGCAGGCCTGGCAGTTGCCGGGCCTGATCAATTGTTCGGCAAGTGAATCACTCTTTATTCCACATCGATCTGGTTTTCTGCTATGATGTTGATGAAATCGATGCCATCCAAAAAGGAGCAACCCATTTTGCAAGCCATCGTATCCCGTCTCCATGAATATATGAATGCGCTGGATCAACGCGGTTATTTCCAAGGAGCCGTTTTGGTGGGCCATCAAGGTGAAAAATTGCTTTGCCGGGGTTATGGCATGGCCAATGAGGAACATGGCGTGATCAACACACCGCAAACCAAATTTCGCATCGGTTCGCTGACCAAAGGATTTACGGCCGTTGCGATTTTACAACTGGAAGAACGGGGCCTTCTTTCAACGGAAGATAACATTGGACGTTATTTGCCCAATTTCCCCAACGGGAACCGAATGACCATTCATCATTTGCTGACTCATACATCCGGTATTCCGGATTTCGCCGGCTTGCCGGAATATTGGACGAGGATCATGCGTTTGCCGTCCTCGCTGGATGAGACCATTCGGTTATTCCGCGACCTTCCTTTGGAATTCACGCCGGGGGATCAATTCCGTTACAGTAACTCATCTTACATTTTACTTACCAGAATCATCGAGGAGGTGTCCGGGGAATCTTACACAGACTTTATCCGAAACAACATTTTAGTCCCACTGGACATGAACGACACGGGTGTGGACGATGGCAGAACAATCATCAAAGGAATGGCATCCGGATACTCAGTTTGGAAAGAGAAAATCCGGGCCGAACACATCGACATGTCCATCCCACAGGGCGCTTATGGCATGTATGCCACTGTCGAGGATCTGTACAGATGGGATCAGGCTTTGTTGACCGAACAATTGGCCTCTTCATCCACCCTTCGAAAAATGTTCACTCCTTACAGAGAAAACTACGGATACGGTTGGGTAATTCAACCGCTCACGATTGCCGGAAAGCCCCGTAAATGCATCAGTCATTACGGGGATGTCAACGGTTTTTGCGGCAATATGTTGCGATTGGCGGATAACGGATGGACAGTCATCGTATTAAGTAACCTCAGTCTCACACCGGTGACCCAGATCGGTAAAAACTTGCTCCGGATCGCGTTGGGTGAACCTGCTCGCGTGCCTGATACGGTGCAAACCCTCGATTGGCTTGGAGATGATATCGCCTCCATCGCAGGCACTTATCGATTGGATCATTTGGACGAAAACTTGAAGATTACGGCGGATGGTAAAAAGTTGTATCTCACCGTCGCCAAAATGCACGGGGCTCCCTATTGTTATCCCATTCACCCGATATCCAAGACAAACGGACGAATACAATGCGTCACCGAATACGTCGATGAGGAGCTGCGCTTTGATCTTCACGGAGATGCCGTTCGTCTGACGTATACGGACATGAACGGTCGAAAACGGTCATTTGATCGAATGGTCTGAAATAAAAATTTCCTGCGGAGATTCGCCGGGGTGGTTGTACCATACTTGACCCCCATTGCATTTTGTGGGCAGCATTACGCCATAAAAGATATCTTCCTCATTTGGAGGGGAACTTTCTATGTCAGGCATGGATTTTAAAGAACTTAGAAGACTGGGAAGAGAATCATTAAAAGGGAAATGGGGACTGGCGATTGGATGCACGATTTTGTATATTCTATTAGATTCATTGTTTGACTTTTTTGCTGATAATCCTTTGGATTTGGACATCTCTCTTTTCTTAAACTCTGCTCCCAAAGCCGATTCACATGTTGTATTCTTTCCTGACCACTCCGTTATCGATTGGGTCTCACTCATTTGGAATGTACTCACAACCGGAGGGCTTATGCTTGGGATCAGTCTCATTTTCTTGAATATCTGTCGGACACAGCCCGCTCATATCGGACAGCTGTTTCGGTATTTCACCAATGGAAATTTATTGGTCAGAGGAATGTTGTGGCACGTACTTCAGTCCATCTACTTGATGTTGTGGAGCCTATTATTCATTATTCCAGGGATTATCAAATGGTTTTCCTATTCCATGACCCCGTATATTTTGATTGATCACCCTGAATTATCTGTCAATGAAGCCATTACCAAAAGTCGTGAAATGATGAACGGACATAAGATGGAATTGTTTGCATTGCAACTTAGCTTTATCGGTTGGTTACTCCTAAGTCTGTTCACTTTGGGACTCGGATTTATTTGGTTAATTCCTTACTACTCTGCAACGGAGGTTCAATTTTACCGCAAGATGAAAGGTGAGTTGAATCCTGATTCAAAAAGCACAGCTTGACTTATTTTGAGTCTTGTCCTTGTGATCGATAGGAATTCGCAGATGAACTTCCCTCCAAATTGTACAAGGTAATCAATCATACCGAACATAAGGAGTGAACCCTCAAATGAAAACGACCGACTTATGTGATCAATTTCCAAACCAAGTCCATGTTTGCGAGAATATTTTTCAATCTTTCGGCAAGAGAAAAATTTTCAGCGGGGAAATCTATACCGTGAGGGTTTTTGAAGATAATGTCTTGGTCAAACAAGCGCTCGAAACCATTCCAGCGGGTTCCGTTCTCGTTGTGGATGGAGGCGGCTCCATGAAATGCGCACTCTTGGGGGACAGACTGGCGGGCATCGCGGTGAACCGGGGACTCTCCGGAATCATTGTCCATGGATGTATTCGGGATTCGGCAGACATCGCACAGTTGGATATTGGGGTGCTCGCGCTTGGAACCCATCCGCGGAAAAGCCGCAAAGAGGGAAAGGGAGAAACGAACATTCCCGTTTCTTTTGCCGGAGTCGATTGGGAACCCGGTCATTATGTGTATGTTGATGAGGACGGGGTCATCGTCGCAAGCGAAAAATTGGCACTTGGAGATTGAGGGCTTGGGGGATTGATGTCTTCCCGATTTGAGGTCCGCCCCCCTTTTTTCGTACCTCCTGGGCTGGTTTCGATCAACTCTTTGATGGGAAACGCAGGAAATCCATCATTTTTGTCATTCTCCTCGTTTATTGTTATTACCGCCAACACGTGCTCTGCCATCCAACATCCTCATTGATTTGGACCTTTCAATTTATTACGGATCGATCTTGCATACATCCGCCATCCAAACCAAACACTAACCAAAACAGGGATGATTCAAACCATGAGCATTCGTACACAATGGTGGTTCAGCCTGATACTGTTCCTCATCATGTTGCCGCTTGCATTCCGGTTGATCAGCAGTTGGCAGGTGTCCCTGAAATGGTTGGAGCGGTTGAAGACCAGATGGGGCAAAAGAAAACGGGTGCGATAACCCGCCCCCGGAGAGATGCGCCATGGTGTTTCTGAAATGGTGGCTGGTATGGTGGGTGATTGGACTGGTTCTGATTGACTGGTCCCAATGGCAAAAAGGTTATGCTACAGTACTGGCAGGGGTGGTCGGTTCGTTTTTCCTGGATACGGCTTTCGTTTACAAGGGATTTTGGAAATACCACGACCCGATGTTGCCCGGACTGTGGCCCAATATCACATTGAATCTGGGGTTATACCCAATCGGTACATGGATTTTTTTGCAAAAACTGCCCCGTCGTTTTTGGTGCCAAGCCGTTTGGGTGTTAATCGGCGCCTCCATCCTGATCGCGGTGGAATTTCACCTGCTGTCGACCGGACGCATACGGTATGATCACGGCTGGCACATTGGGTACTCGTGGGTAGCCAATGTGGTGCTGTTGGTATTGCTCTTGCTCCATTACCGGTTGGTGGAGAAAAGATTGTGTCGGATTGGACGGTATTAAACCAACCCCCGGCAATGTGCGCCGGGGGTTTTCCTCAATCCTGTTTCTCTTCTTCTTTTTTCTCTTCCTTTTTCTCGTCCTTCTTATCATCCGTTTTGTTCAGGACCGCGTTAATCGCGGAGCGTTCAAACACCAACCTGGTGTTGTCGCTCACTTTCAGCGTGACGCGGTCATCGGTCAGATCGGTGATCGTTCCATGCAATCCGCCGATGGTGACGACCTTGTCACCCCGTTTCAACGCTGCCAGCATGGCGTTGCGTTCCCGTTGCCGCTTTTGTTGCGGACGGATCAACAGGAAATAAAAGATGGCAAACATCAGGATCAGCGGTGCGATTTGTACCAAAAACGCGTTGTTCACTGTTGTTCCTCCTTCATTCATTTTGAAAACCAGCCGCCCATATTTGGCATCAGGCGGCGGAGACTCACCATCAAGCAATCGCCGTCAAAAGCCGCGCCCTTGATTGGCTCCATAATATTTCTCAAAGAAGGCGTCGCGGAAATCCAACAACCGATCTTCTGCAATCGCCTGACGCACCTGTTTCATCAGGTTGAGCAGGAAGTACAGGTTGTGATACGTCGTCAAGCGCAACCCGAAGATTTCGTCTGCCTTGATCAAATGACGCAGATACGCCCGTGTGTAGTTGCGACATGTATAGCAATCGCATTCAGGGTCGAGAGGGGTAAAATCACGGGCATATTTGGCATTGCGTATCACGATCCGCCCCTGGCTCGTCATCGTCGTGCCGTTGCGGGCGATTCTCGTCGGCAAAACGCAATCAAACATATCAATCCCCCGGATGACGCCTTCGATGAGGGCATCGGGTGAACCCACCCCCATCAGATAGCGCGGTTTGTCAGCCGGCAACAGGGGTGTGGTGTACTCCAACACTTCGTACATCAGTTCTTTGGGTTCACCGACGCTCAATCCCCCCACCGCATATCCCGGAAAATCGAGAGCGGTCAACTGGCGTACGCTTTCTTCCCGGAGATCCCGGTACATCCCGCCTTGCACAATGCCGAATAATGCTTGCTCATCCGGACGCTGATGCGCTTGGAGGCACCGTTCAGCCCATCGGGCCGTTCGTTCGGTCGATGTCCGGACATATTCCCTGTCTGCCGGATAGGGCGGGCACTCATCAAACGCCATGATGATGTCCGCGCCGAGCGCATTTTGGATTTCGATGGATTTCTCCGGACTGATGAACAATTTTTCCCCGCTCAGATGGGATCGGAAAGAGACACCCTCTTCGGTGATTTCCCGCAGATCGCTCAGGCTGAATACTTGAAACCCACCGCTGTCGGTGAGGATGGCACGGTCCCAGTTCATGAATCCGTGCAGGCCGCCCGCTTCCCGGACGATATCGTGACCCGGCCGGAGAAAAAGATGGTAGGTGTTGCCGAGAATAATACCGGCGCCCATCTCTTTTAATTCCTCCGGGCTCATCGCCTTGACGGTGGCCTGGGTACCGACGGGCATGAATACGGGTGTGTCGATGGTCCCGTGCGGGGTATGTAAACGGCCCAACCGGGCGCCCGATTGCTTGCATACTTTGATCAGTTCATATTTGACGGCCAATAACCCCACCCACTCACTACCATTATAACTTGTTTCATTCGCCTTCAACCGGTTGAAAGCAAAATTGTTTTTGAATTTGTTGCCTTCCTCATTATAGATGTCCCGGGAAGGAATCACAAGCGGAAATGGTCACACAATCAACATCGCATCACCAAAACTGAAAAAACGGTAACGTTTCCGAACCGCCTCACGGTAGGCCGCAAGCACCTGCTCCCGGGACGCGAACGCACTGACCAGCATGATCAACGTGGATTTGGGCAAGTGAAAATTGGTGACCATCGCATCCACGGCGCGAAAACGAAATCCGGGGTAGATAAAGATGTCGGTCCAGCCGCTTGCCGCCCGGATGTCACCGAAACGGGAAGCCACCGTCTCCAGGGTGCGTACGGTAGTGGTGCCCACGGCAAAGACCCGCCCACCTTCGACTTTGGCCCGACGGATGATTGCTGCGGTTTCCTCACTCACCTCGTAATATTCGGCATGCATCTGATGGTCTTCCACCTTCTCCGCCGTGACCGGCCGAAACGTGCCCAAACCGACGTGCAGGGTGATATAGGCGATGCGGACGCCTTTTTCCTCGATGCGCTCCAACAACGCAGGCGTAAAGTGCAATCCCGCCGTCGGTGCGGCAGCCGAGCCAACCACGCGCGAAAAGACGGTCTGATACCGCTCCGGGTCGTCCAATTGCTCGCGAATATAGGGCGGCAACGGCATCTGTCCCAGCTCTTCCAACAGTGCTTCCACATCATCCGCCTCATATTGGAGACGAAACAGACGACCGCCGGCCACCTCGGATTCCCCTTCACATACTGCGGTCAGGCGACCGTCGCCGAAAGTGATCACGGTTCCCTTTTTGACCCGCTTCGCCGGTTTCACCAGCGCTTCCCAACGGTCATTCCCCAATGGTTTCAACAACAGCAATTCGATTTTCGCACCCGTTTCCTCCTTGACCCCGATCAAACGGGAAGGGCGGACGCGGGTGTCGTTCAGTACCAGCACATCACCGGGCCGCAAGTAGTCCAACAGATCGGGAAATCGTTTGTGCTCCACTTTCCCCGTCTCCCGATGCAACACCATCAGCCGGGACGCGGATCGCTCCGGGATGGGCTTCTGTGCGATCAGCTCTTCCGGCAAGTCAAAATCAAACATCGATACATCCATGTCACCGACGTCCTTTCATGATAAAAAACGGTTTTGACTGAAACGAAAACGCCCGCCCCGTCAACGGAACAGGCGCACCAAATAAAGAATCAGGGACAGTATGACGGAGAGTACGATACTGGAGACGATCGGAAAGTAGAACCGTACATTTTCTTTCTCGACAACGATGTCCCCGGGCAGTCGGCCGAACGGAAAAAACCGACCGCCGAACTGCCACAGAAGGCCGATCACTACCAGTACAATCCCCAAGATGATCAGCGTTTTGGCAAATGGGTTCATGTCGGCATCTCCAATCCGAAGTGCTCGTAACATTTGGGGGTGACCACACGTCCGCGGGGAGTACGCTGGAGAAATCCGATCTGCATCAGATACGGTTCGTAGACGTCTTCCACCGTATGCGCCTCCTCACCGATCGTGGCCGCAATCGTCTCCAGCCCAACCGGTCCCCCGCGAAAGTTTTCAATGATAGACAACAACAATTTGTGGTCTACCCGGTCCAATCCCATTTTGTCCACCTGAATCCGGTCCAATGCGTCCCTGGCTGCTTCTCCCGTGATCACACCGTCCCCCTGCACCTGAACGAAATCCCGAACCCGTTTCAGCAGACGGTTGGCCACCCGCGGCGTGCCTCTCGCCCGCCGGGCGATTTCCACCGCGCCTTCCTCCCGGATGGTCACCCCGAGCAAATCAGCCGCCCGCTGCACGATCAGGGTGAGTTCGTCCTCAGTATAATACTCCAATCGGCTGACCACTCCGAAACGATCCCGCAAAGGGGATGAAAGCGATCCGGCCCGCGTCGTGGCGCCCACCAGCGTAAACGGCGGCAGATCCAGCCGAACCGACCGGGCGCTGGGACCTTTTCCGATCACGATATCCAGCGCGAAGTCCTCCATCGCAGGATACAGGACTTCCTCCACGGATCGGTTCAAACGGTGAATCTCGTCGATAAACAACAAATCGCCCGGCTGAAGGTTGGTCAGGATGGCCGCCAAGTCCCCCGGCCGCTCGATTGCCGGTCCGGACGTGGCACGGATATGCACCCCCAACTCGTTGGCGATGATGTGTGACAATGTCGTTTTCCCCAATCCGGGCGGGCCGTACAACAAAACGTGATCCAGGGCCTCGCCCCGCATTTTGGCCGCTTCTATGTATACCTTCAAATTTTCCTTTACGCGCGTCTGACCGATATATTCGCTCAGGTAACGGGGGCGCAGGCTGAACTCCACCGTCGCATCCTCTTCCGCCATATGAGCGGAAATGATCCGTTCCTCCACGCTCACATCCCCCTATCGCTTCATCGACAGTTGCAACGCCCTCCGGATCCATTCGTCCAGCTCCGGCTCATCTTCCCACTGTTTACGCGCTTCCTCGACGGCCCAAGCCGCTTCTTCCTCATTATATCCGAGGGCCATCAAGGCTTCAATCGCCTCACCCGCACGCTCCCCGGAGGAGACGGGCATTTCTGCCTGTCCTTCTGCCGGATCGCCGGACTGTTGCATCAACGCGTGGACCCAACCCGCTTTTTTCAATTTGTCCTTCAGATCCAGGATCAACCGTTGGGCTGTCTTTTTGCCGATTCCGGGCAGTTTGGTCAAAAAAACGACGTTTTCCTGTTGGATCGCCTGCACGACCTGACGCGGCGTTCCTGCAGCCAATATGGAAAGTCCCGCTTTGGGACCGATCCCGGACACATCGAGCAACATGCGGAACAAATCCCGCTCTTCCCGGGTCGGGAACCCGTAGAGGCTGATGGCATCCTCCCGCACCACCTGATGCGTATAGACCCGTGTCTGCACATTGGGTTCCCAGCGGTAGGGATTGCCGCAAAACACGCGGTAACCCACTCCCGACACGTTGATGGCGATGTAATCCGCTCCGGCGTAGATGACGGTTCCTTCCAAAAACTCGATCAACGTTTCCAGCCTCCCTGTCTCAACCGGTTCACCCATGTGGATGAATGTCCTTCACAGATGGCGATGGCCAGCGCATCGGCCACATCATCCGGCTTGGGTGTCTCAGGCAGGGACAAAAGCATGCGCACCATTTCCTGCACCTGGCGCTTCTCCGCTTGTCCGTAACCCACCACCGCCATTTTTACCTGCAACGGCGTATACTCCGTAATCGGTACTCCTGCCTCCTCCGCAGCCAGCATGATCACGCCGCGTGCCTGACCGACAGTGAAGGCGGTCGTCACGTTGCGGTTGAAAAAGAGTTTCTCGATCGCCACCACGTCCGGACGATGCTTTTGAAACAACTCTCCGCAAGCGTCGTAAATCTGTTTCAACCGGGTCGCTGTCGCCAAGCCGGCTTCGGTTTGGATACTGCCGTACTCGACGGCCTTGAGGCGGTTTCCCTGACGGTGCAATACACCGTAACCGACGATGGCGATGCCCGGGTCGATGCCCATGATCTTCACGCCGCTCCTCCTTCACTTGCGAACACGTATTCCGGGGTCGCGTGTCGATTATATCACAGATTGGACCGCTGGCGCGGGGAAACCGATGCGTTTTTCAAGGAAGCAGAGCAAGGCCGCCGGGAGGACGCGGACAAGATACACTTTGCTCAGAGGAAATTGCCCGCGATCTGACTCCCTCGCTCGATCGGGCTGAGATCTTGTCGCCCGTCCGGAAAAACAATGCCCTCATATCGAATTACCACTCCCTTGTCAGAGGAACGGGGAGGACGATCACGACAACATTCACCTGTTGCATCACCGCACGTCTTCTGTCCACCGGTTGCAAAACGCACAAAAGTATAGATCATCGGTTTCGTGATAAACGAGATGGTGACCGCATGAGGAACAACATTCGTCCGTGATATGCCCTTCCACCTTGACACCGTCAATGACGATCCAATCCTCTTCCTCCCGTATCTGCATGGAGGTTCCCCCTCCACGTGACTTCATGATGGTACGATAATCAAAATCAAAACATTGAACTTTTTACATCCCCTCTTCTTTTCCCGCCAACAACGATTATAATGGAGATAGCCGATTGTCATATACTTACAATAGACAGCGGATCTGTCAGTCCGTAAACAAAAAGAGGTGTATCCGTTTGAAACCGATCGACAAACAGAACCCTGCAAACGAAGGAACGGAACCACACCGTTCCGCAACCTCACGGGATCGAAAGGAACCCGATACGGAAGATGCCGATTCGGCACGTGATCAGGCCAATTCGGCAACCGATCTCCGTACTTCCGGAACAACAGCGGTCCACGATCCCGGCCATCCCCATCCGTCGCCAACCGATATGCCGGCCGGTCAATCAACCGGACCTGCTCCAGGCACGACGCCCCGCGCACACGGGTTGGGACGGGATGCGACGAACTCGCGCTCGATGTGGCTGTCCCTGCTGCTCTTCCTTATCCCGCTCATGCTGAGCAACACCTTGCAATCGATCGGCGGGACGGTCAGCTCCATCCTGCTGGGACACGGACTTGGCGAATATGCGCTTGCGGCGGCCAGTGCTGTCTTTCCGGTGACGTTTTTCCTGATTTCGTTTATCATCGGACTGGGAAGCGCCAGTTCCGTTTTGATCGGTCAAGCCTACGGGAGCGGCAATACGGAGCGGATGAAAGCAACAGTCGGAACCTCCCTGACTTTTGCCTTCATACTGGGCTTGCTCACTGCCGTGGTCGGCAACCTGTTCGCCCGCGATTTGCTGGAGCTGATCGGAACACCTGCGTCCATCATCTCGTATTCCATCGGTTACGCTCATGTGTTGTTCACGGGACTCCCGTTTTTCTTCCTGTATATCAATTACACCACATTTTTGCGTGGAACAGGGGACGCCAAAACCCCGTTTTATTTTCTGCTCTTCAGTACCATACTGACCGTCGGACTGACCCCTGTCTTCCTTTTCGGATGGGGTGGCCTGCCCCGGTTGGGCGTGAAAGGTCCCGCGCTGGCCATGGTGGTTTCCTCCATCATTACACTGATCGTCACCATCGCCTATCTGGGATGGAAACGTCACCCGTTGGCGCTGGATCGGGAGACGATTCAAAAACTGCGGCTGGACCCGCAAATCGTCAAACTGCTGATCAAAATCGGCTTGCCGACCGGAATCCAGATGATTTTCGTCTCATTGTCGGAAGTGGCTGTCGTTACATTTGTCAACCGGTTCGGCGCCTATGCCACCGCCGCTTACGGCGCGGTGATCCAAGTGATCAACTACGTGCAGATGCCCGCGCTGAGTCTGGGGATCGCCGCCGGGATCTTCGGCGCACAATTGATCGGCGCCGGAAAGCAGGCCCGCCTGCGGCTCCTGGTAAAGAGCGCCGTCATATTGAATTATGTGATCGGGGCTCTCTTGACCGGGATCGTCTATCTGTTCAGCCGCACCATTTTGTCTTGGTTTTTGACCGGTCCCGCCACGCTGTCGGTGGCCGAAGAACTGTTGTATATCACATTGTGGTCGTTCATGATCTTTGGCAACATGATGATTCTTTCGGGTGTGATGCGCTCGAGCGGCACCGTTTTCTGGCCGACGCTGATCGGCATTGTCACCATTTGGGGAGTTGAGGTGCCGGTAGCTTATCTGTTGTCCCACACCATCGGCCTGCGCGGGATCTGGATGGCATATCCCATTGCGTTTGCATTCGGATTGGCGGCGCAATATACCTACTACCGCCTGTTCTGGATCAACCGCCAGCATCAGCGATTTTTTGACGGGCCGGAACCCATACGGGAGGAGAGCAAATTACCGGATACAACCTAACAGCCATCCGTGCATGCCGGCATGTTCCGATTGCTCATCGTCAGTGGCGGAGTGCCTGATCCAAAAGTAAAAAGACCGGCGCTGGTCAGACACCGGGTTGCGAATGATCAGCGCCGGTCGATTTTTTATTAACCGTTGGCCAATTCAGCGATGCGACGATTGACATGCCCCCGATACAGGCCGCCGTGATAGCAGATGACCGCTTCGATATCATACTGCATCAGCTTTTTCAACGACTGGATGGCGACATCCATATCCAGCGTATATTGCGGTACCGGTCCGACCAACTGTCCATCCACGACGGCCAGGGCATCGCCGGCGATCAGGGTTTTGCTCTGTTGATGATACAGACAGATATGTCCAGGAGTATGACCCGGCGTGTGAATGACGGTGATTCCACCACAGAACGGCAACTCCTCTCCATCGGCCACCGTTTTGTCCACCGGAGCTTTTGGCGGATTTTCAAACACCCGTTTTAATCCTGCATGCAGTTCCTGCGGCAAATCATTCGATCCGGCCATTGCCTTCTCGAGTTTGATCAAAGGCTTTTCACCTTGAATATACGGCTTTTCCAGCTCACTCGACAGCACTTCAACCTTTTGGGTGGACGCCTTGAGCAGATCCGGCAAACAACCAATATGATCAATATCCTGATGTGTCAGAACCACTTTGCCGAGATTCTCAACAGGGACGCCGGCCGCCTCCATTGCCTCACGAAACTGGGGTAGTTGACCGGGAAAGCCTGCATCCACCAAAACAGCGGTATCTTCATCCCAGATCAGGGCCGGATGAATCACACTCGTCTCTCCCATCAAATTGGCCCTAATCTCCAACATTTCCAAACCTCTGGCTACTTGCATCAGGGTCCCCCATCCTTATGTTTGGTTTTGTGCGGCTGTACGACTATGATAACAAACCAAACGGTAAATTTCAAATAATTTCTAATAATATCATATTTATATTAATTTGTCAAGTTATTGTTCATGTGATCGGATATATGCTGAGCGGGATTGTCTGTTTGTTCAGCCATACCACATTGTCCCGGTTTTGGACCGGTTCCGCCACACTGTCGGCGGCCGAAGAAGTGCTGGATATCACATGTGGTTTCTTTCGAAATCCCGGAAATCCCTATATAAGCGTCTCGGGCTTCGACATCCCTTCGTTCAAGTTTCAGGTTGACCTTGACGTTGCGTGAACCTTTACGATTGGCCTTGAACAAACCATGAGGAGGTTTTGCCATGCCGGACCACATACAAGTCTACAAGAGTCAAGCAAAGCAATATGACCTTTTGATTTCCCGACAACCTGCCCTGCTTCATGTGATAGAAGAAATCATACCGGTAAAAGGGTTGGATATCATTGATTTGGGGGCAGGAACCGGGAGATTGACAACGATTTTGGCACCACACGCCAAATCCATACTTGCTCTGGATGCTTCTGCGGAAATGCTGGAAGTAAATGCGAAGAAATTGAAGGAAGCGGGTCTTTCCAACTGGAAAACACAAGTGGCTGATCACCGAGAGATTCCAGCAAAAGATCATAGCGCAGATTTAATCTTGGCTGGCTGGACTGTTTGTTATTTGGGCAGTTCAAATCAACCAAACCACGAACAAAATATTGAAAAGGTTATCCAAGAAATGAAGCGTGTTGTTCGCCCTGGCGGTACCATCATCATTTTTGAAACGATGGGTACTGGGTATGAAACACCGAATCCGCCTGATTTTCTCAAACATTATTATGATTTATTGGAACATCGATACGGTTTTACTCACAAATGGATTCGTTTAGATTATCAGTTTAAAGACTTACAAGAAGCAGAAAACCTGACAAGGTTTTTCTTTGGTGATGAATTGGCTGAGAGAGTTGTGAAAGAGAACCTGGTTACTTTACCCGAATGTGCGGGTATTTGGTGGTTGACTAATTGACACTCCACACGGTTCAAGTACCACAGGCACTCCCGATGGACGCCGTGGGATTCTTGGGTGGTTAACACCCTCAGTCCATTTCTGTTTCGGGTATGTTGCTCCAAGCGCCCTCTTCAGAGGGCACCGAGCAACGCCGCCTTTCATCCCGCAATTGGGCTTTCAGGATCAGTAAATGGAAAAGGTGAATAGATGTCATGATGCAAGTATCTTTTGTTCGCATGCAGTAGTTATACATTGCATAAAATCCCCCTGCCTTTTCTGGGATGGGGGACTCTTTTTTGCAGATATGTAATCTGCATCTCTATATCGGAGCCGTGAGTCCCTCTTCACTATGAAAACTGATGGAGTTGACCGAATCTCCAAGTTGGCGACAATCTGATCCCGGATCAGCGCAGGGAATCATTCTCGTCTTCCATTCCCATTCACCCCGGTATCTTACATTCACAAACCCTTGGCTGCTTGCATCAGGCCCCATCCATGATCATGTATGGTTTTTGATCATCTCATGGTGGAACCAGTCAAACAGAGAATCGGCACACTTTCTCATGTCTGTGTTGTTTCCATCCTTTCTTGTTTCTCCAACAATCCCGACAACCGCTCATCATCGACGTTGCCCCCGCTGATGAGACAGACCACGTTTTTACCGGCGATGTCCGGGATACGTCCGTTACGCAATGCAGCCACTCCGACGGCACCGGAACCCTCAACTTTCTGGTGATGCTGACGAGCCATCCAGCACATGGCATCGGCAATCTCCTCTTCCTCCACCAGTACGAAATCATCAACATAACGCAGCACCAACGGAAAAATCTGTTGACCGATACCGCCGTGCAAGCCTTCGGCCAGCGATTCTCGGTATGTCACATCCACTATTCGACCCGCACGGAACGAATAGTACCAAGGTGGGGAGGCATGACTCTGCACCCCGATGACCCGAATATCGGGACGCACCGACTTGGCCAAGATCGCGATTCCCAGGATCAATCCGCCGCCACCGGCCGGGACTACGATCACATCCGCCTCCGGCCAATCAAGTAAGATTTCCAGACCGATCGTACCGTGCCCGGCGATGGCATGCCGGTCCTCATAGGCATGAATAAATGTCCGACCGTTTTCCGCCGCCAATCGGTACGCATGTTCTTCCGCCTCATCATAGTTGGTCCCGTGAAACACCAATTCCGCTCCCAGCCGCTGAATACCCAACACCTTGGTCTTGGGCGTGCTTTCAGGTACCACCACCTGTGCCGACGCATTGATCAATCCTGCCGCATATGCTACCGCCAACCCGTGGTTTCCGGCCGACGCGGCAATCACCCCCCTTTTTCTCTCTTCCTCGGACAATGTTCTCATCTTGTTGATCGCCCCTCTTGGCTTGAACGAACCGGTTCGTTGCCGGTTTTCCAACTTGAGCCGCACTTGTGCCCCGGTCCATTTACTGAGTGGAACCGATGGAGCCAAAGGGGTCCGTTCGACGAAATGCTCGATTTGGTGACGCGCCCGAAAGATGTCGTGAATGGAGATTTGCACACGCTTCATCCTTTCGTTGCAGGTTTTGTTTGACATCTCCTATCTTCCCAACTAGAATGAAAGTTCAAACTACTAAACATCGGAACATCATGGGTGAAGGGATTTGGGGCCACGGTTCCTAACTGTGACATGGGGGTGTCTTATTTTGCTTCCCTAATTAAACGGTGAACGGCAGGGAACGAATGAGGAGGAGAGTCTCATGCCGATTGACTTTCATTCTAAGGACAACCGTTTCACCTATGCTACACGTCGGGCTGATTCATCTTGGATGTCTGCGATCCAAAAAATCGTTGATGTGAAAGGCAAACACGTTTTAGATGTCGGCTGCGGTGGGGGTATTTATTGTAAGGCATTTGCTGAGATGGGTGCAGAACATGTTACCGGAGTCGATTTTTCTAAGGAGATGATCAAAGGCGCTGTAGAAAACTGCAAGGGCTATCCCCAAATCACGTTTGTTGAAGGGGATGCACTTGATACGAACTTACCAAGTTCTCAGTATGATGTGATTCTGGAAAGGGCACTTATTCACCATCTGACGTACTTGGAAGCGTGTTTCCGTGAGGCCTATAGGTTATTGAAACCGAGCGGCATATTGATTGTGCAGAGTCGCACCATTGAGGATGCCTTACAACCGCCGAATGAGCATCATATTCGAGGGTATTTCTTCGAAGTATACCCAAGACTCATTCAAATAGAAGCCGAACGAAGACACGATGGCAAAACCGTGAAGAAAGCCTTGCTGAAAGCGGGCTTCCGATCCATTGACGAATACAAATTAAGTGAGACAAGAAAAACCTACACCGGTCTTGAGGAGCTCAAGGATGAACTTTTGGCGAGAACAGGTCGGTCCATTTTGCACGAACTATCGGATCTGGAATTGGAATATCTCGTTCAATATATATGCGAACGCTTGCGTAATCGCAGTACGCAAGAAATTGTCGAGCAAGATTATTGGACGATTTGGTTGGCTAAAAAGGAATAGTAGCCCATCAATGGATTCCCGATCGCCCATCCGGCAAATCCGTCAATCGGTCAACACTTCCACCGGCAGTTATCGCATCCCTCTCTCAAACAGTTCCCAACTATAGCATAACGGATTGCGAAGTACCACGAAAAAAGCCGCCCTTTCTCACGAAAGGACGGCCAACTTTTTTACAGAAATAGTCGCCTGAAAGCCCACGGTTTCAATCGTGGGATGAAAGGCGGCGTTGCTCGGCGCCCTCTGAAGAGGGCGCTTAGAGCAACATTTTTTGTTTTTAGTTGTTGCAGTATTAATAAAATACTGATACAACTAAAAACATGGGACAACCATACAGAAGGACCAAAAAGACGGTATCTCTGATTAACTACCACTTTGTTTTCTGCCCACGTTATCGCAGAAAAGTGTTGATAAACCAAGTGGAAGAGAGATTCAAACAGTTGGTGAAAAACATTTGTCAGGCTGGAAACGTTTCAAGAGAAACGATCCGGCAATATGTGGAAGAACAAGAGAAGAAAAGGGGGTGAATGGATGCCCACCATCACACTCAAGCTGGAACTGTATAAACCAACCAAATTCAAACAGGCCATGTATGAACGAATGACACAGATCAACACGAAGTTTGCAAACTGGCTCTTGCTTCATCCTGACGTGAACAAGGCGACCAGCAAGATTTTCAAGGAGTTTTCTGACGAGAAGTTCCCGTCTGCGATCATAAACCAAACGATCCGGGATGTGAAATCGCAGAAGAAACACCAACAAGCTCGGGCATTCAGGAAGATGTGGTGTTCGTTCAACAATCAGAACCTGAAAGTCGAGAAAAACGGCGACTTCTATACGGTGTCGTTCCCTATGCTGGAGAAGCGCATCGGTGTGCCGGTTGTGGCTCGGTCATATCAGCAACAATGGCTGGATCGGATCATCGACGGAATGGCCAAACAAGGAACGGCGAAGCTCTACAAGAAGAAGCGCAAATGGTTTATTGCCTTGCCAATCACGTTTGATGTGGAAGCCAGCCAAGGCGATAAGGTGATGGGCATTGACCTCGGACTCCGCTATTTGGCAGTGGCAAGCATAGGAACCAAATCCCTGTTCTTTAAAGGGAATCAATGCGCATACATACGCAGACGCTACGCCGCCAAACGGCGGAAGCTGGGCAAAGCCAAGAAGCTCGATGCGATCCGCAAGTCCAAGAACAAAGAAGCCCGGTGGATGAAAGATCACAATCACAAGATCAGCCGTCAAATCGTCAACTTTGCGGTATCCAACGGTGTTGGAATCATCCGTATGGAAGACTTGACGGACATCCGAAACCGAGCTAAGTCAAAAAAAGAAGCTGGACGGAACCTGCATTCCTGGTCGTTTTATCAGCTGAAAGAGATGATCCGCTACAAAGCAGAGATGGCGGGTATTCGGGTGGAGATCGCCAATCCCGAATACACCAGCCAAACCTGCAAGTGCGGTCATCGCGAAAAGGCGAACAGAAGCGGTATCCTCTTCAAGTGCAAACAGTGCGGATACACTATCCATGCTGATCTGAATGGGGCGATCAACATCGCCAAAGCCATTTCAGGGTTAGTAGCCTAGCACACTGGTAACAGGTGTGCCGCCCATCCGGGTACGTGCTAACCGGGTGGGATGGGCTGATGACACAGCCCTAGCTTGAGGGTTGCCCGAAACAGAAATGGACTGAGGGCGTTAACCACTCAAGAATCCCACGGCTTTTGCCGTGTGGAGTGTCAAATCCCGTACATTCCCAAGAAGATCCAGACAGAACCGACGACGGTCACCACCGCGACGAACACGCCGTACAAAGTGGTCACCACTTGGTATGTTCCGCTTCCCTCCGTCCAGTGCATGAACATCAACAGTTGGACGAAGAACTGCATCACGGCCAGCACGAGAATGGCGGTCAACATGACCGGCTTGGACACCGGCGCATACAACGCCACCCACAGCGCCGCAAACGTCAGGACCAAGGAGAGGATGAACCCGAGTATGTGCTTGATCGGCGTTTCACGGTGACCGTGGCCGGTTTGCGCGTTTCCTTTATCGTTTGCCATCAGTACGCCACCCCCATCAGGTAGACGAGCGTGAAGATGAAGATCCAGACCACGTCCAGGAAGTGCCAGTACAGGCCGACGATAAACACTCTCCTGGCCGTTGCGGCGGTGACGCCGCGTTGAACCAGTTGGATCAAGATCAGTATCATCCAGAGAATCCCCAGGCTGACGTGTGCGCCGTGCGTACCCACCAACGTGAAGAACCCGGACAAAAATGCGCTTCGTTGCATTGTCGCGCCTTCACCGACGTAATGGACAAACTCCATGATTTCCAGTGCGATGAAGGCCAGACCCAACAGCAACGTCACGACATACCAGAACAGGATGCCCCCCTTGCTCCGGTTGCGCAAGGCCAAGGTGCCGAGACCGCAGGTAAAACTGCTGGTCAACAGGATGATCGTTTCCATCATGAAATCCTTGACCTCGAACAGTTCTTTCGCTGTCGGTCCGCCAGCGGTGCGCCCCGCCAAAACGAGATACGTGGCAAACAAACTGGCGAACAAGACGATTTCCGCACCCAGGAACACCCAGAAACCGAAGATTTTCAGACGACTTTCCTCTGTTGAGTACTCCAAGGGCAAGGCGGACTCTTCCGCGGATTTACTGTGCGTTTGCAATGCGTGTTCTGCCATTGTCACGCCCTCCCTGCCGCAGATTCCGTACGTTCGATCTCGTCCACTTGAATGTAGTGGTGATCGTCGTATTCAAACGAACGTTTCAGCATGCAATACAGAACGCCGAGCAATCCGATGATGCCCATCCAATGCCATTCAAACACCAATCCGAACCCGGCCACGAAGAACCACGCCGACATGATAAACGGCCGGCCCGAATTGTTGGGCATATGAATCGGTTTGAGCGGTCGCAGTTCCCAAGGTTGTTTCCGTTTCCGCTTCTTCATGTGCCACCACGCGTCCAGGTCATCCACTTCCGGGATGCGGGCGAAGTTGTAGTGCGGTGCCGGCGAGGAGATCGACCACTCCAGCGTCCGTCCGTTCCAGATGTCGCCCGTGAGATCGCGTTCACCGTGACGAATGCTGTACAAGATGTTGTACACCATGATGATGAACCCGACGCCCATCATATAGGCGCCCACCGTAGAGATCAAGTTGTACGGAGTCCAGCCAAGCCCTTCCGGATAGGTGTACATCCGCCGGGTCATCCCCATCAAGCCCACGAAATACTGCGGGAAGAAGCAGAGGTTGAACCCGATGTTAAACAGCCAAAACGCCCATTTCCCTTGCCGTTCGTCCAGCTTGAATCCGAACATTTTGGGCCACCAGTAGTACAACCCCGCCAAACAACCGAAAACTGCTCCCCCTACCAATGCATAGTGGAAATGGGAGATCAGGAAATAACTGTTGTGATATTGGTAATCCGCCGGTGCCACAGCGAGCATCACCCCTGTCAGGCCCCCGATCAGGAACGTGGGGATGAAACCGACCGCCCACAGCATCGGCGTCGTAAATTCAATCCGTCCTTTGTACAGCGTAAACAGCCAGTTGAACACCTTCACACCGGTCGGAATGGCGATCGCCATCGTCGACACCGAGAAGAAGGAGTTGACCGCCGGCCCTGCGCCCATCGTGAAGAAGTGGTGCACCCATGTGAGGAAGCTGACTGCCGAGATCACGACCATCGAGTACACCATCGCACTGTAACCGAACAGCCGCTTGCGGGCGAACGTGCTGATCACTTCGGAGAAAATGCCGAATGCCGGCAAAACCACGATATACACTTCCGGGTGACCCCAGATCCAGAACAGGTTGGCCCACATCATCGGCTCTCCGCCACCGGAGACGGTGAAGAAGTGCGACCCGAACAACCGGTCGATCGTCAACAGGGCCAACGCCACGGTCAGCACCGGGAACGCGAAGATGATGATGATCGACGTGATCAACACGGACCACGTAAACATCGGCATCCGCATCAATGTCATGCCCGGCGCGCGCATTTTCAGGATGGTGACCAGGAAGTTGATCCCGGTCATCAGCGACCCGATCCCGGAAATCTGCAAGCTGAGCAGATAGTAGTTGATACCGGGTCCGGGAGCAAGATCACTGCCGGCCAGCGGCGTGTAGTTGGTCCAACCCGCATCCGGTGCGCCACCAATCATGAACGAAATGTTGAACAGCATGCATCCGAAGAAAAACAGCCAGAAGCTGAGCGCGTTCAGGTAAGGATAGGCAACGTCACGCGCTCCGATTTGCAGCGGCACGGCCACGTTCATCAATCCGAAGATAAACGGCATGGCCATGAAAAAGATCATGATCGTTCCGTGCGCGGTGAAAATCTGGTTATAGTGTTCCGCGTCGAGAACGTGCAGGTTGGGCAAGGCCAACTGCGTCCGCATCAGCAAGCCGTCAATCCCACCGCGGAACAACATCAACAGAGATGAAATGATGTACATAATCCCGATCTTTTTGTGGTCGACGGTCGTCAGCCATTCGTCCCACAGCCATTTCCATTTCTTATAGTAAGTCAAAGCGAAAACGATCCCGGCGAGGGTGAGCACGCTCAATACTTCGGCGACAACAATCATCGGTTCGCCGGTCACCAAAAAGTTTTTGGGAAGATGAAATCCCATACTTGCCAATCCTCCTTCTCCCTCAGTGGGCGTGATGGTGATGGTGCATCGTTCCTGTGTCAGGCTCTTCCGGCCGGTTCATCTTCTCCCGGATGCCTTTGACTTCCCCAATCAATCCCGCTTGATCAGCAATTTTAGGATAGGAAGAGAAGGTCATTTTCTTCGCCAAACCGCGCTCCAACAACTGAAGATACTGCGCTTCCGTCTGTTTCGGCGCAGTTTTCTTCACCTGCTGAACCCATTTGTCATAATCCGCAGGCGACTTGGCGATCACGTCAAAGGTCATATGGGTAAAATACTTACCGGAGAAGTTGGCGCTTCTCCCTTGATATACACCGGGTTGATCCGCCTGCAACCACAGATTCATCACCATGCCGGGCATGGTATACTCCTGTCCGCCCAGTGAAGGAACCCAAAACGAGTTCATCGGTCCCACCGCGTCCATCTCGAACCGAACCGGTGTATCGGCGGGAATCGTCACGTAGTTGACGGTTTCGATCCCTTCTTTGGGATAGCGGAAAATCCATTTCCAATCCGCCGACGTCACCTTGATCGTCATCGGCGGTCTGTCACTGGAAGGCTGTTTTTCCAAGCCGTATGTCGCCTTCACCGTAGGAATTGCCAATGCGATGACGACTGCGACGGGAATCAACGTCCAGATCGTCTCGAGAAGTTTGCTGCCCTCCTGATCCGGCGGTTCGTAGCCTTTGTTTTCCGGTTTGGCCCGGTATTTGATGATCACGTACGCAAAAATCCCAAACACCGCCAAAACGATGATCAACATTAATCCGAACGACCAGACGATGAGATCATATTGTTGTTTCGCGACAGGGCCTTTCGGATCCAGTACCACATATTGTTCACGACTGCAGCCCGCCAGCAGCAACACCGCCGACAAGCCGACCAGTGTCAGCCATTGACGTAGACGTTTGCGAAATGGCTCCATCGTCGTTATCCCCTTTCCCGCATTGACGAAAATTGTTCAAAATTTCACATAAGTATATCATATGATTTCGCCAATGCTTCTTCTCTTTCGGTTGGCTTCCGGTAAATACCGGCAGTTTCAGGATGTTTCAGGATTTATTAGGGCCTTGTAAAGGATTTTGATTCCATCCCATCATATCAAATCCTTTCCTGTGCAGTCCCCGCTTTCAGCTCGATTTCAAACGAAATTCAACAAGATGAAACAAATCAGCCACCATTTGTCGATAAAAACGTCACATATATGGAATAAATTGCTTTTTTTCATCAAAAATCCCTGTTGAAATGGATGAACAGGAATCGTTTTGATTGATAAAGAGCGGTGGGAAAACCCAACCCTTCAGGGTTGGGATAAAAGCGAGCGTCGGACGCGGGAGGGCCTTGTCCCTCTCGCAAGTCCGCCGGAATATGGTTACGATGAAGTCGAGAAGTGCGAGAAAATCACCCGGGCCTGTGAAGCCATCGTGGATGGATGTGGGTTGCCACGCCGGATGAAGCGAAAAGCCCAAGGAGAACAAAGGGGATGCCTCCGGTGCTTAGTCGAGTGGGGCAAGTCACCGGAATTGGATACAAAAAAAGTCGATCCCGCAGCGGATCGACTTGGAAAACTTAAATGTTGCAAACGATTGGCTCTACACTGATAGCGGAAAAGCAAGGAAGGAGAAGAGGTGAAACCCCATGCAGTTGCATGGGGTGTTTGTGTTCATTTGTGTGGGATGCCCATATAAGCCGGTTTGTCCAGCAACTCGGGGATCGTGACGATTTCGTAGCCGTGCGATTTGAGGTATTTTATGATACGCGGCAACGCTTTGATCGTGTTGTCCAAATGTCCGGGTGCCCCCGCCGAGTGTTGCAGGATGATGCCGCCCGGTCCCGTCTGGTGCTGGACATAACGCATGATTTTGGCGACCGGCGTACCCGCCCAGTCGCGGGTATCCACACTCCAGTTGACGATGGTGTATCCCATCTGATGAAACCGCTGTTTGAGCTGATCATTCAGCTTTCCGTACGGTGGACGGAACAACCGCATACGCATGCCTGTCAATTTAAAAATGACCGTATTGGTCCGTTCGATCTGCGCAACCGCCTGACTTTGCGTCAAACGGGTCAAATCGGGATGATTCCAAGAATGGTTGCCCAGCACATGTCCTTCCTGAAGAATCCGCCGGATCATCTCCGGATGTGCTTGGGCATTTTTTCCCGTGACAAAAAAGGTGGCGTGAACGCCTTCTTTTTTCAGGATATTCAACACCTGATTCGTGTAGTATGTATCCGGTCCGTCATCGAAGGTGAGCGCCACGACTTTTTTTCCGCCCGATCCCTTGAAAAAGATCAACGGCTCGGACGCGGCGGACGGTTTTTGCTCCGACAGTCGGGTGGAGCTTTTCTCATGATTGGTCCGGGTGTCAGCACGGGAATGCTTGCTGTCTGGCAACGCCCCTCGCTCCGGCTGCTTGACAGATTGTGCACCTGATGCAGGCGATGCAGGTTGTTTGGATTGCGGCTTTGCGCCGGAAGCGGACGCTTGGTGCTGTACAGTATGTTGTGACTGATGGTCCACGTGCGGTTTCGATGCGGGGGCTGACTTCGCGGTCTCTTGACCCGAACAGCCCGCACCAAGCAAGACCATCACCCCCAAAAGCGCGAACCGGGTCCACAGTCGCAAATACGTTCCCTCCCATTTCTCTCAATCTCTCTCTTCATTTGTCAAGGTGAATGAAAAAATCAACACAAAAAGAGAAGGTGCAGTTCCCGTCACCGCACCCTTTGGGTTATGCCCGCCGTCCAAAACCGATCAAGCGAACGGATGATTTCATTGTATCATGATCGTCACGATTCGACATTTTGCAAACAGGCCCGATTTTCTGTTGAAACCAGGAGAAAATAACCTTTTTTGACTCCTTTCCTTTCTCTTTGATCATTTTTTGTGAAATTCCATGAAGAAATCAGCGGTGGTTCTTTTTGCCGTTCTCCCACTCTCTGCGTAACATCCCGTAAAGCCACATATCGTGGCGACGACCATCACGATGCAGGAATTCGCGGTAACATCCTTCCCGTTGAAATCCAAGTTTCTCGTACAACGCGACAGCAGGACGTTGTAGGCGAAAACGGTCAGTTGGACACGGTGCAGGTTGCATTCGTCAAACGCAAAATCCAAGATCAGACGTAAGGCTTCTTCGCCGTATCCGTTACCCCGGTGTTTTGGTCCGACCGAGATCGACAACCATCCCGTTCCGTGATTCCACAATATGTCCTCCAGTGTGACCGTACCTACCAACCGATTATCGTCCTTCGTACGGACCCCGAACAAAAAACTTTTCTCATCATTCCGATAACGATTAGCCCATTGCTCCAACCGCTCCCGTGTCATCGGCACCTCAAAGGCGGACAACATACGTATCCATTGCCCATCCGCATACCACTGTGCAATCACATCCAAATCGGAATCGGCAAGCGGGCTCAACCGAACCCGCTCACCGGCAAACAACGGTTTAACCATTGTATTTCTCCATTTCCTCTTCACTGATGTCGAAGTTGGCGTAGACGTTTTGCACATCGTCATGGTCTTCCAACGCTTCCATCAAGGCCAGCATTTTGGGAACGTCTTCTCCCGACAGCTGCACCGTATTTTGCGGCACCATCGTCACTTCGGCGGTGGTGAAGGATAATCCCTCTGCTTCCAGCGCATTTTTCACTTCCTCGAAGCTTTCCGGATCGGTCGTGATTTCATAGGATTGATCCGTCGTTTGGAAATCCTCCGCTCCGGCTTCCAACGCCACGGCCAAAATGTCTTCTTCGTCCTTGTCCGTTTGGTCCCGGTCGATTACCAGCAACCCTTTGCGGTCAAACATCCAGGCCACACAGCCGGATTCACCCAGGTTGCCGCCCCGTTTGGAAAAAATGTGCCGCATATCGGCGGCCGTCCGGTTGCGGTTGTCCGACAAGGCCTCCACCATCACCGCGACGCCGCCGGGACCGTACCCTTCGTATACGATATGCTCGAAATTGCTGCCTCCGTTTTCGCCCGTCGCTTTTTTGATCGCCCGATCGATATTGTCGTTGGGCATGTTTTGCGAGCGTGCCTTGGCGATGGCCAGGCGCAACCGCTGGTTGTTATTGGGGTCCGGGCCGCCTTCCCGTGCGGCGACGAAGATTTCGCGAGCCAGTTTGGCGAACAGTTTGCCCCTCAGTGCGTCTTGCCGTCCTTTACGATGTTGAATGTTTTTCCATTTGGAATGACCAGCCATGTTCCACACCTCTCCCCACAGCGTCATCCGTATTGTTACAAACCCCAGTCGCGCAGGTAACGGAAGTCGACGCCGATCGTGCGGTCTCCCAGCTTCAGAATCACCGGCAGTCGGCGTTTGTACTGGTTTCGCACGATCCGGCGGGTCACCCTTTCCACCAAATCGGAAGGGAACCCCAGCTCCGACAGCTGTTCCCGCGTATAGCGGCAATCGATCAAGTAGTACAGGAGCCGGTCGACGTCAAAGTAACTGAAACCCAGTTCTCCTTCGTCCGTTTGATCCTGCCACAGATCGGCACTCGGCGGTTTGGTGATGATTTGTTCCGGCACGCCCAGATAGGCCGACAGTTGGCGTACCTGCGTCTTGTACAGATCCCCGAGCGGATTGACCGCCGACGCCATGTCGCCGTATTGGGTCCCGTAACCCAACAACAACTCCGTCTTGTTGCTGGTACCGATTACCAAAGCATTGTATTGGGCGGACAGGTCGTACAGAATCGTCATCCGCTCACGCGCCATTTTGTTTCCCCGTCTGAGCGGGGTGGCATCGGGAAACCGCTCAAAATAGGCATCGATCTGCGGGGTGATGTCGATGGTGAGCGACGCTACACCCGTATCGTCGATCGCCGCCTGCGCATCGGCCAAACTGGACGGACTGCTCGATTTGTACGGCATCCGCACAGCCGTCACGCGGTCCTTGCCGAATGCTTCCACGCACAGATACAACGACAAGGCGGAATCGATGCCGCCGGACAACCCGAGGATGACCCGGTCGAATCCGGCTTTTTCCACCTCTTCCCGCAGCGCACGCGTCAAGAGATCGACGGTCAGTTTTTCATTTACCCGCAAATACGGCGCTTGCGTCAACATATCTTCGATCCTGTTCATGACCGGCTCCCCTCCTCCGTCCGCCGGGCCAAGATCCGGTTTAGTTCGCGCGCCGTCAATTCCACATCCTCGTCGCGCAACATCGGCATCTGGAAACGGGCCCGGCGAATCTGGTCGGGCTTGACGTCGACCAGCACCAAATCCGGATCGAACAAGGCGCCTTGCTTGATCAGACGGCCGAACGGATCGTAGGCCATCGATCCGCCGAAAAAGGTGACGCCGTCCTCTACACCGACACGGTGGGCGAAAAAGACATAAGACCCTTGCAACATCGCATGAGTGGAAAGCAGACGGTGCCACACCTGTTCGGAGCCCAGCCCTTCACTCCCCACGCGGCGAGCCGGAGAATTGGACAGGACAATCAGCCATTCCGCCCCGTCCTGGGCCAACAGATACGGCGCCGATACATGCCACATATCCTCGCAGATCAACATGCCCATCCGTCCGAAACGGGTATCGAAGCTGCGGATGCTCCGTCCACGCCCAAAATACCGGGCTTCGTCGAACATGCCGTACGTGGGCAGATACACTTTGCGATGGACGTGGACGATTCGGCCGCCGCTCGCATAGACACCGGCATTATACAAAATATGGTCCGGACTCTCTTCCACCATCCCGAACACGAGATCCATCTCTTCGGACAGCGCTACCAGCTCCCGGATCTCGGGATGGTCCATCGTCCGGGCCACTTCATACGTCAAATCTTGCAGTTGATATCCAGTCAAGCTGAGTTCCGGGAAGATAACCAGATCCACTTGATTTTCCTTCGCTTGTCGGATCATCTCCCGGTGCAATGCGAGATTGCGATCCAACCGCCCCAGTACGGGACGGATCTGCGCCAACCCAATTCTCATCGATCGGCCTCCTCAAAACAACAAAAAAAAGGCTTATGAAATCATTCTTCATGATACCATAAGCCTTTCCAACTACCAAGATCTTATTGTTTCGAGAAATCGCTGCCATTGGTCACGGTCCCGGACGATCTGTCTGAGGTAGGGCAGGGATTTGTCAAGTGCGTATCCTCTCTTCTCTTTGGCGAGACCGATCGCTTCCCGAAAAAATTCATTGGGAAACGAAAGCAGAGCGACGAGCAATGCCTTGTCCCGGGCGGAAAGAGGACGAACCGCTTCGTACTCGGCCAGGAGCATCCGATATACATCCGATTCCCAGCGATGTTCGGACAGTGTGCGGGACAACAACTGCCATACATCTCCCAACTGGCAGTCATAATCGGCAGTCTCAAAATCGATCAGCCACAATTGTCCCTTTGTATCCGACACCCAATTGTGACTGGCCAAATCACGGTGTGCCAAACGGTGAAGGCGACGATCCCGCGCCACCCGTCCGCGCAAATCCAGCGCACTCAGCCGCGACATCGCCACCACCCCGGCTTGAAAAAAATAAGGACCGTTTGTTTTCAACAAGCAGGCCAACTCATGACCCGTTACTCCGGGTGTCGTCATCGTCCGATAAAACTCGCGCAGCCGGGTGTCCAAACGCTCTTCCAGCAAATATTCCCCCTGATGATACGACCGGGTCTGCAAACCGTCTCCCAATCGATGGAACCAGGCCAGTTGACGCACTGCTTTTCGTGCATCCGACAGCTTTTTATACGAAGCCGGTTGTCCCGGGATGAGCGGTGTCAACACCCATCGTTTCCCGTCCGTCCTGATCTGCGGCATCAGATGGAAGCCGCGCATTCGCATCTCCCGGTCCACCCGCAACCACCAGTGCAGGTGAGGAACGTGCCGCACCGGTTTGGCCACCCAATCGCCTCTGGAGGTGCGTACCCGCCATAAGCGCCGAAACGGTTCCGCTCCCCAGACCGGCGTGCCCAACACATCGGCCACCCGCATCAGGTCTTTTTCTTTCATACTCCCTTCCCCGTCAATATTCCGCTGATGAACTTTCCGCCGTCTCCACCGCGCTTTCCCATTCAAAAGCGGGTGATGTCGGAGATTCCTCCACGGCATGGGTTCGCGACAGTTTGGACCGTTGTCCCGGAGAAGACGGAACCCCCGGTGACTGTGACGGCCACCCGTACCAAAAAGGCGGGTACATCGGCGGAGCATACGTATGATAATCGGGTGTGTAGGGAAACACTGGCGGACAGAAGCCGGCCGGGGGATTTGGCAAGGGCGGTATACCGGAACGAATGGGTCTCGGAAAACCGGGTGGCTGGACCGGTGTCGGAATGCGCGGGACAACGGGACGACGGGGAGGAGGATCATACTGGCGGGAAGATTCCATCTCACCTGCGATTGCTTTCGAGCAGGCGGTATTCACCTTCACCCGACCGGTAGGCATTTTCACTTTGGTTCCCGGCGTCAATTCGTCTCCGTCACTCAACTGCGGGTTGAACTCTTTCAATTTGGCGACGGAAACACCGTAACGCGCCGACAGATCCTCCAGTGTTTCCCCCGATTGCACAATATGAATTTTCATTTGTTCTTCCCTCCCAAAAGGCTCCGCTGAAAAGAGGAACACGCTCCGACGATTCGGAAGCGTCCAGTATCACGGGCGAACATCTTCTTTACATCATATGCACCTGTGGGCGATTTGCTCACTTTAACAAAAATGTTGCGATTTCGTTGGAGTGTGTAGTTGACGAGTTCGGGCGCAAATCGATATTGTAGGCTTGAAACCCTTTGACAGGAGCGATTGAGATGAAAATCAAACCAAATCCCGTATGGTTTTTGGTCAGCATGCTCTCCTGTACAGCCTTGCTCCTCTTTGCAGGTGGATTTGTTCTCGGTGTCAGAGAGATATTGTCACCACCGGACGCACCGTCCGTCCCCGCTTCTGCCGGCAAACAGGAGCGGACGAGTGTTACTGCGGGTAACGGGCTCCTGGTCGGTATGGGTGATTCATTGACCCGGGGGACGGGGGATCTCTCCGGTAAAGGGTATATCGGGTACGTCCGGGATGCCCTGGAAAAGCAAACCCGGCATCCCGTAGGTCTGGTCAATCTGGCGGTCAAAGGTCAGACCTCCAGCCAATTGGCGCAACAAACCGACGAACCGCGTGTTCGTCAACTGGTACGTTCCGCCCGCTGGATCACCTTTACCATCGGTGGAAACGACCTGTTCAGGGGGAGCGGTGGTCCGGACCGCATCAACACGGATGCATCGGAACAAGCCCTCCGGCTGTATGAGCGAAATCTGCGACACATTCTGGACAATATTCGCAAACACAATCCGAATGCTCCCGTTTTCGTGTTCGGTTTGTACAACCCGTTCGGGGACTTGGCGGGAAATGACCAAACTTCCCGTCTCATCTGGGAGTGGAACCATACACTGCAACGCGTGGCCAATCAGTATCCCCGTGTGGTGGTGGTACCCACGTTCGACCTGTTTCAACTGAATCCCGGCCGATATCTTTACAGCGACCATTTCCACCCCAACTCGGACGGTTATCGCTTGATGGCCCAACGGTTGATCCAAGTGATGAATCCGTCAAGCGGAGGTGACACCCATGCCCAATGAATCCACACCCGTCTTGTCGGTTGAGGATCTGACCAAAACAATCGGTTCGCGTACCATCGTGGACCGCGTTTCCTTCGAAGTAAACCCTGGGGAGATCTTCGGCTTTCTCGGACCCAACGGCGCGGGGAAAACGACCACGATCCGCATGCTGGTCGGGCTGATCCGGCCCACTGCAGGATCGATCCGCATCGCCGGCCATGATTTGCAAACCGACTTTTTGCGTGCGATCCGCCATGTCGGTTGCATCGTGGAAAATCCGGAGATGTACCCCTACCTGACCGGAAGAGAAAACCTGGAGATTTTCGCCCGTATGCAGGGAGATGTCAGCACGGAGCGAATCGAGGAAGTCGTCCGGTTGGTGGAGCTGGAGCACCGCATCGACGATCGCGTCAACACCTATTCACTCGGGATGCGGCAACGGCTCGGCATTGCCCAGGCCTTGCTGGGGCGTCCCTCGTTGCTCATATTGGATGAACCGACCAACGGACTGGACCCGGCCGGAATCCGAGAGCTGCGGGCGTTTGTCCGGCAATTGGCCAAAACGGAAGGCATCAGTGTGTTCATCTCCAGCCACATTTTGCATGAGGTGCAATTGATGTGCGACCGGGTCGCCATCATCCACCAGGGCCGCTTGGTCAAAACCGGTACCGTCCAGCAGTTGTTGGCAGGATACCCCCGTGTGGAGTGGCGCCTGCAATCCGTTGAGAAAGGCGAACAGGTATTGCGTTCCCTACCCGATGTAGTGGTCTTGGAGACAACCGAAGACGGCAACGTGTTGACACAGATGCCGGAAGAGCGAATTGCCCAAGCCAACCGCGCCTTGTTGGAAGCGGGAGTGGACGTGTTCGGCATCTGGCAGAAACGACCCACATTGGAAGACTTATTCCTGGAGACGACGGAGGGGAGCCACATTGCGTAATTTCGCGGGTTTGGTCTACAACGAACTGCTGAAAGTGTTGCGCAAACGGCGAATCCTGGTCGTCCTGCTGATCTTGGCCGTACTGATTCCCATCTTTACCTACGCCCAATACCGCACCGTGCAAAATACCGTGAAACAGTTGGGCACCTCCGACTGGCGTGCCGTCGTGCAACAACAAATCATCGACATGCAAAACCGCCTGTCTTCCAGCCGCGTGCCGGAGGAATGGAAAAACTGGATTCGCCTCAACATACAACAGCAACAATATTACCTGGATCACAACATCAACCCGACCAGCCCCGGAGCACCCACATTCGTCCGAAAATTTGCGGAAGAATCGTTGTCCCTTTTTCTCCCGCTGCTGGTGGTGGTGATCGCATCGGACATGGTTTCATCCGAGTACGGGGCGGGCACCATCAAATTGCTCCTCACCCGGCCGGTTCGCCGCAGTCGCGTATTGTGGAGCAAGTTTGTCGCCCTGCAGTTGGCGGTGGCACTGATGTTGCTGTTGAGTGCCATTTTGTCTTATGTGATCTCCGGGGCGCTGTTCGGATACTCCGGATGGACGATGCCTGTGCTCACCGGTTTTCAGGAGCGCGGCGGAGAGCTGATCACCACGCATGTCCATCTGGTGCCGCAATGGCAATACATTCTGATGAGCTACGGACTGGCATGGTTCGCTTGCGCCGCTGTGGCCACCATCTCGCTGATGGTGTCGGTGTTGGTGCGCAGCACGGCCGCCAGTATGGGCATCATGATGGCCGCCTTGATTTCCGGTACGCTGCTTTCCCAGCTGGCCCCTTCCTGGTCTGCGCTCAAATATCTGGCTTTCACCAATCTTGAGCTGACCAATTTTCTTTCCGGCTCTCCGACAATGGTGGAGGGGTTGACGCTTCCTTTCTCCCTCGTCGTGCTGTCTCTCTGGTCGCTGGGCAGTCTTGTCGTCGCTTTTACCGTTTTCACCCGGCGCGATGTGTTGGCATAAGCTCCAGCACAGGAAGGAGTTACGGGCAAATTCCCTTGAGAGAAGCGTACTTTGTCCGCATCCTGCCCCCGGTTCGGATCGGTCACGCCTGATGAAGCGAGCCGGAAACGTGATGCAAGACGGTATGGATCAGACACGCCTCGCCGTAATAACGGGAACCGCACCTCTCCCTGCACGATCCAAAGGGACGCCGGGTTGCGCGTTCCCGTTTTGTCATCCATATGCCCGGATATCGAGCAGTTCAGATACCCTGACAAAGCGGTATCCCTCGCGGCGCAGACGCTGAATGATGCCGGGCAAGGCCTGTACCGTGTTTTGCAAATGGCCCCCTCTTCCCGTGGCCGAATGCATCAGAATGATCGATCCGGGACGAACGTGCGACAACACATTGGTCGCAAGGGCCGTCCCCGGAATGCCTGACCAATCGAGACTGTCCACATTCCACAAAATGATTTTGTACCCTTCCGCCACTGCCACCCGGATCACCGTTTCACTCAATGCGCCGTACGGCGGCCGGAAAAAACGGGGTCGCACGTTACCCACCCGATTCATCTCGCCACTCGCTCTCTGCAGTTCCGTTCGGACTTGTCCCGCCGATTGCCGCGACATCTTGGGATGACTCCACGAGTGATTGCCCACTTCGTGCCCTTCCCGCAACATGCGTTGAAATACGCCCGGATAACGTTGAACCCGTCTGCCGACGACGAAAAAAGTGCCTTTGACCCCTGTTCGACGCAAGACATTCAGAATCTGCTGCGTGAATACCGCATCCGGTCCGTCGTCAAACGTCAGGGCCACTTCCCGTCTGTTCATCGGCCCGCGCAAAATGACATCCCGGGGATAAAGCGAGGCCCAATCGATCGTCCGCGAATAGGGCGGACGCTGCCCGGGCCGCTCCGGCCCGCCGGAAAGCGGAGGCAACTGGCTGACTCCCGCCGGTACGGTGGGAATGGAAGGCGGAACGGAGAACGGAGTGAGTATAGAAGGGAACTCCATTCGCAGCGTGGGAGCCGGAGTAACAACAGATGGCCATGCCGACGTCATCCAGGGGAAATGGGGATTGCCGTAACCGAACATGCCGCACCCTCCCGATGAGTTGACACAGTGTAGCCTATGGGCGCATGGGCGAATCGGTGACAAATCCGCCGGAACGGTTGCCCCTGACTGGATTCTGTTGTCGGCAATCACTTGCGAAACCGGCTCTCCATCCATGATCCCATTTTTGTCAATCTCCCGTTCGGTGTCATACGCTGTAAAAAACCACGAATCGAGAATCGGAGGACCCATGATCACGATCAAAACGGCTGAACAATTGAAACACATGCGGAAAGCGGGGCATTTGCTCGCGCTGTGCCACAAGCAAATCGCCCGGCGCATCCGGCCGGGCGTCACAACGCGGGAAATCGATTCATTTGTCGAGCAGTTTTTGAAAAAACATGGGGCCAAACCGGCACAAAAGGGGTACATGGGGTATCCGTACGCCACATGCGCATCCGTCAACGATGTGATCTGTCACGGATTTCCCGATGAAGAGCCGCTGAAAAACGGTGACATCGTCACCATCGACATGGTGGTCAATCTTAATGGTTGGCTGGCCGATTCCGCTTGGTCCTACCCTGTGGGGACCGTTTCCCCACGCCCGCGCAAATTGCTGAAGACCACCCTGCAGGCGCTGGAAGCCGGTATCCGCCAAGCCGTGATTGGAAATCGGATCGGTGACATCGGTCACGCGATTCAATCATTGGCGGAAAAGGAGGGTTTCTCGGTGGTTCGACAATTTGTCGGTCACGGAATCGGGCAACGGATTCACGAAGACCCTGTCATCCCTCACTTCGGTCGCCCCGGCACCGGCCTGTGTTTGGAAGAAGGCATGGTGATCACCATCGAACCCATGCTCAATATGGGCGATTGGCAAGCCAAAATTGATTCCAACGGCTGGACCGCCCGCACAGTGGACGGGCAATGGTCCGCCCAATATGAACACACGGTCGCCATCACATCGGACGGACCGCAAATATTGACCAAGTTGTAGGAGCGGTTACCGGTCTTCCACTCGAAGCGGACCGATCTGCATCGGCTGAAAGGACAACGCCTGGTCTGGTTCCGCTTTGGTATCGATCAGTTGATATTGAGGACGGATCGTCCGTTTTTGCAGGTTGATGGGTGCCACGATCAGTGCATCTTTGTAAGTATCCACCACAACAACGGGTTGCGGTTTTTTCGACACCAAATACCACTGCTGATTTTCGGCGACCAGTTCACCGCTGATCCGTGCAGTGATCACCACCAACACGACAAGCACCAGTATCCCCGCCAGCAACCGCCTCCTGTGCAAACACTCGAACAGCACCCCGATCGCCGCGACGTTGAAAATGCAAAGTCCCCACCATTTGTAGGGGTGTTCCCAGTCAAAAAAGAATCCCATCTTGACACTCGTTACAAACCACAACGACAACGGGATCAACAGCGGGAACACAAATCGTCCGTACTGATGAATCCATGGAACTTGCAAGGACAAGATACCCAGCAGACAAATTAACACGATGATACTGACAGATAAGATCAGTGTATTGACGCTGATGTCCGCATACATGGACGGCAGACGGAAATACGACTTGTACCCGATCTCGGACAAGTACGCGGAAAAGTATCCCAAACCGGTAATGACACCCAACAACAATCCTTCCGGCAAAGAAATCCGCAGCGGACTCATCCGTTCCATGAGTTCATGAAGCCATCTTTCTTGTTTTGCTTCCACGTCGTATCGCTCTCCTTTTATTGCGCCATACTGTAAAAAAACATCTATCGCGCAAGGTGAACAAAATGAAATCAACCAACACCAACCACACTGAATTGCGTACCATGCTGCTGTCCTTTGCGGCCATGGTGGCGCTGAGTGCTGTCGCGTTTGCCCTCGTTTGGCTGCGGATGCCGCCCAATATGGTCATCCCGGTGATCTTGATATTGGCATTTGTCCAAGTGATTTTGCAACTGTATTCCTTCATGCATCTCAAGGAAAAGAAAAACAACGCTTTTCCCATACTGTTCATCAGCAGCGGCATCTTTTTCGGTCTGGTCTTCGCTTGGTACATGTGGTATACAAAGTGATCACGGAAAAGCTTCCGGGTAACTCGGGTGAGCCTTTTCCTTGCTCTCTGCTGTTTCGCCCCAACCTCAAGGTTTAGGCTGGCGACGAACCAGTGATGCCGGGAACTGCCGTTCGGCCTGGTGACGTCTCAATTGAACACGGGATGTGGCTGATCATCCTGTATGTATCACTTTCCCGCTCTGACCTGCGCCCTGCAAGCATACAGATCAAGGACACTTGGAATCAGGGGGCGCAGGACGGGCAATGCATGTTCGCTCAAAAGACTTTTACCATGCGATGGGGTACCTGCGCTTTCGGGACCGATACGCAGTCGGGCTTCGGAACTCGCTTATCTGAACGATGGCGTCTGCATGAATGTCCAAACGGTCACCGGGAATCAATCTCTCTTAAGCACAGTCAGGGATGCCCATGATCCCCAAGAACCGCAATTGATCATCTGTCATGCCGGTTGTTGGGGGTTGACGGCATGCAAATGGCGCCACTTTCGATCCAGCAGCGTTTTCGCTTCCCGAACCGCCCGACTTTTCCAGTGCTCATGCTTTTTCAATACCCACCCGACAACGGGACGGTCTCCCATCCAGATCCGTTCTTCCAAATAAATCTCCCATTGAAAACAACCCTTTTTTTTCACTTTGGCACGTAACGTGGAACCGGATGAATTCGCTAATTCCAAAAAGACCCAGTCTCCCAAGGCCCCCTTGATCTCCACGGTGATTATACGACGGTCGGTGTTGAGCATGAATGTGTTCTCCCTTCAGCCGATCACGGTGCATCTCTCTTTTGTTTTAACGTATGTCACAGCCGGGTGCAACCGGTCTTTCCCCGCACGACGGTTGACATGACACCGCTTGGTGAAGCTAGCACTACAAATTTCTGGTATTCAGTTATCATGGAAATGGGATTGGACAACCACATGGTGGATTTCGGCCCGGACCATTCGGACCGGGTGTTTTTTGAGACAAAAAAAGCAAGGGGCGCGTTGCTCCCTTGCTTTTTTTGATACCCTTCAATTGACCGTCATCCGGCGTGTACCCCGACGGCGGATTCCGGGTAAACCTTTACGCCGTCCACCCGCACCAACCGACGGAACTCCGCCAGCAGTTGGCGTGTGATGGGACCCGGTTTGCCGTCGCCGATCTCCCTGCCGTCCACGTTGACGACCGCGATCACTTCGGCGGCGGTTCCCGTCAAAAACGCCTCATCCGCCACATAGACGTCATGCCGCGTAAACGGCTCTTCCTTGACCGGGAGTTGCAGCTGATGGGCCAAATCGATGATGGCTTGGCGGGTGATGCCCTCCAGCGCTCCCACATAGCCCGGCGGGGTGTACAGCACACCGCGTTTGACGATGAAGATGTTGTCCCCCGATCCTTCCGCCACATAGCCGTCGGAATTCAACATCAGGGCTTCACCCACACCCGCGCGGTTCGCTTCGATTTTCACCAAGATGTTGTTGAGGTAGTTGAGCGATTTGATCTTCGGATTCAAGGCGTCCGGTACGTTCCGACGGGTCGGAACAGTCACAATATGCAGACCCTTTTCATAGGTTTCCTGCGGAAACAGACGAACCTGATCAGCGATGATGATCACTTCGGGCCGGCTGCATTTTTCCGGGTCCAAACACAACTCGCCCACACCACGCGAGACGATCAATCGGATATAGGCATCGCGCAATTGGTTTTTCCGCACCGTTTCCACCACGGCTTGTTCCATTTCCTCCAACGTGTAGGGAATGCGGAGCATGATGGACTTGGCCGAATCGTACAAGCGTACGAGATGCTCCCTCAGTCGGAACACGTTGCCGTCGTAAACACGGATGCCCTCAAACACACCGTCCCCGTATAGAAAACCGTGGTCGAACACGGATACCTTGGCATCTTCTTTTTTGACATACTCTCCACTCATGTAAACCCATCGTTCTGTCACTCCAAGACCCCTCCCGAGAAAGTAAAAATAAAAAAGCCTTTTCCGTGCAGGTCAAACGAAACGTCAGAACCTGCCGCACGAGGCTTTTATCCCCACGGTGTACACCGGCTTAACGGTGTTGATACCGCTCGGTCGCAGACCTTCGCCGACCCGGCGAAGCGGAACCCTAGGTATCCTCCTGACTGAGCAATGATTTCGAATATTGAGGATTATTATAAACCCCCTCCCGCTTGATGTCAACGGGAGAGTGATTGAACAGATTGTGAACGATAGCACGGATACGATCCCAATACACGTACTTTACAGCCAAACGCCTCAATCTCGGCGATGGCTCCTTTCAGCAGAACATGCTCTCTTTCCATTTCGGCATCAATGATAAAGTAATAATTCCCCAGACCCGTTTTCGTTGGGCGGGATTCGATTTTCGTCAAGTTGATCTTACGCCAGGCGAATGTTGCCAGCACTTGATGCAGCGCGCCGGGAAAATCACTGGCCAGGGTCACGCACAAACTGGTTTTCCACTGACCGGGCGGTGTGCGGCGTGCCGGCAAAGGGGAGCCCACCGCGATAAAGCGGGTGTAATTGTTTTGGAAGTCTTGTACATCGGCTGACAGTATATGCAGGCCATAGCGCTTGGCGGCCTGCCGCGTGCCGATCGCCATCCACGCCTCGGTCGGATGCCGGCTCACTTTTTCCGCCGCTTCAGCCGTGCTGTTGGCATATTCCACCTGAACCTGCGGATAATGACGGCGCAAATGCAGCTGACATTGCGCGATCGCCTGCGGGTGGGAGATGATCCTGTTCCACGCCTCCTTCTGACGGTTGGCTTGCGATGGATGCACAAGCAGGCACTGGGTGATCGGATGAACCAGTTCACCAACGATGGGAACATCCACTTGGTGAATCAACCAATCCAGGGTCAGGTTGACCGCCCCTTCGATGGCGTTCTCTACCGGAATCACACCGTGCGTGCATTCCCCCCGGTCGACTGCCGACAGCACATCCGGGATGGTGGGATACGGCATCATGTGGACGGGCTGATCCGAAAACAGTTGACATGCCGCTTCGTGCGTGAATGTACCTTCTGGTCCCAAATACCCTACCGTCGGTTTCATCGTTCCTCTCCTTTTAGATGTTTCCCATGAATGTACCCCATTTTTTGAATGTTGTCAATCGGACAGTCGCCCCGTCAGGCCAAGGCTTCAACACTTCGATACGGACGGAGGTGCCCTCCTGGCCAAATACTTCTCTCATAAAGGCTACGAGCGGCTCGGTCTCGCGGGCAAAGGCGATGACCGTCGGACCGGCTCCGCTCAATGCCGCCCCCCATGCACCGTTTTGCGGCGCCTCGCGTAACACCCGCTCCATCCCGGGGATCAACGAGGCCCGATAAGGCTGGTGAAAACGATCCCGCATCGCTGTCTGCAACAATTCCCATTTGCCGGTGAAAAAGGCGGCCGTCAGCAAGTTGGCCCGACTGCTGGCCAACACCGCTTCATCGTGCGGCAACTCAGGCGGCAGTACCTGCCGTGCCCGGGAAGTCGGCAAGGGATAAGCGGGGATGGCCGCCACCACGTCCCAACCCGGGCAGGGGGCTTGCACAACATCCACCCGCTCGCCGTCCCATGAGCCGATCACCACACCACCCAGCAGTGATGCACCCACATTGTCCGGATGACCTTCACGCTTGGTGGCCTTGAGCAGGATTTCCTCCCGATCCCACGGCTCACCCAACAGATGATTGGCCAACAAAAGACCCGCGATAATCGCTGATGCACTGCTCCCCATCCCTCTCATCAACGGGATGTCGCTTTCCGCTTGGATGTGGAGAGGAGGAGCCGTTTGACCGACCGAACGGAACGCGTCTTCCACCACCTGCAACAGAAAGTTTCGTCCGTCCTGCGGTAATCCTTGAAGATGCGGGCCGATCAGCTCCAGCTCCGTCCGTTCCGCGGGATACGCCCGGATGCGGAGGAAACGGTTCAAGGCCATTCCGATCGAATCAAATCCCGGACCCAGGTTGGCTGTGCTGGCCGGCACTGCAATTTCCACGACTTTGTGTTCACACATGGAAAACACCTTTTTCCTTCAGGATTTCTTCCAACACCGCATCCATCGTGCAGGGAATCACCCGCGGCTGCACCGCTGCCGCCTCCAATGCGGTGGACGGATCTTTCAACCCGTTACCGGTCAGTACACACACCACCTTGGAACCGGGACGCAATACTCCTTGCGCCCACATTTTCATCACACCGGCTAACGACGCGGCCGAAGCGGGTTCAGCGAAGATGCCTTCCGAACGGGCCAGCCTCCGGTATGCGCTGAGGATCTCATCATCGGAAACACAATCGATTCGTCCGCCGGACTCTTCCGCCGCCCGTACCGCCAAATGCCAACTGGCCGGATTTCCGATACGAATGGCGGTGGCGATCGTCTCGGGACGTTCGATCGGTTCACCGCGGACGATCGCCGCAGCCCCTTCGGCTTCAAAGCCCCACATGTGCGGCAAACGGTCAATCTTGCCTTCTTTTTTGTATTCCACAAACCCCTTCCAGTAAGCGGAAATGTTGCCCGCATTGCCAACCGGAATCGCCAGGATGTCGGGGGCTTCCCCCAACTGATCGCACACCTCGAACGCCGCCGTTTTCTGTCCTTCCAACCGGTAGGGATTGACCGAGTTCACCAACGTAATCGGATGTTGGTCAGCGATTTGGCGCACCAATGTGAGTGCCTGATCGAAGTTGCCTTCCACCGCCAGCACTTCAGCCCCGTAGACTACGGCCTGGGACAATTTCCCCAAGGCGACATGGTTATTGGGCACCAATACGATACAGCGCAGTCCGACCCGCGCGGCATACGCAGCGGCGGAGGCGGAGGTATTACCCGTCGATGCGCAGATCACCGCCTGGCTGCCCTCTTCCACCGCTTTTGCGATGGCCATCACCATGCCGCGATCCTTAAACGAGCCGGTCGGGTTTGCTCCCTCCACTTTGAAATACAGTTCCACTCCCCATTCCTCGGATAACTTTTCCGCTTTGACCAGTGGCGTGTTTCCTTCCTGCAGGGTGATCATGGGCGTTTGATCGTTGATCGGCAGATATGGTCGATAATGATGCAACAGTCCTCTCCACATGTTTCTCTCTCCCTTTGTCCCCATCATCGTGAGGGAATTTTATTCGCCTGAACCCACCAGCATCGCACGGCTGACACCGTCCAACTCCTGCAGCCCGTCGATCAGACGGGTAACATCGGTCCTCAGATAGACGGTATCCACCGACATGGTGACGTTGGCCACTCCTTGCAACGGAATCGTCTGGTGTATAGTCAACACATTGCCGCCATACTCCGCCAAGTGACGCAACACTTGGGACAACACACCGGAACGGTGTTCCAGCGTCAGCGAGATGGTAACGATCTTGGATTTGACCATCGCATTGAACGGCAAGATCCCGTCTTTGTATTTATAAAACGAACTGCGACTCAAGCCCACCCGTTCCACGGCTTCCTGAACCGTGCGAACCTCTCCCTTCGCCAGCAACTGTTTGGCATCCACTGTTTTCTGTATCGCTTCCGGCAACAGCTCACCCTTGACCAAATAATAGGCATCCGCTTCAAATCCCATGCGATGTCCTCCTGTAGTAGACAGTTGTTTATTTGCTTTGGACATTATAAGATGTGAAAGCGTTGTCAGGCAAGTGTTTTTTTGAAACGTGTGAAAGAATGCCGAACCGATCGGACTGTGATACCATAGAATTCGTCACCATTTACAAAGGAGGGAGACAGCGTGATCTCCGTGTTGTTCGTCTGTTTGGGCAATATTTGCCGCTCACCGATGGCGGAAGCGGTCTTCCGACACATGGTAAAAGAAGAGGGGTTGGAAGATCGAATCCGCGTCGATTCAGCGGGCACGGGTGACTGGCATACAGGTGAACCCCCTCACCATGGTACACGCCGCATCCTCAAACAATACGGCATCTCCGACGAAGGCATTCGCGCCCGTCAGGTGAAAAAGCGGGATTTGGAAGACTTCGACTACATCATCGCCATGGACGACAGCAACTTGGCCAACCTGCGCCGCTTGGCCGACCGACATCACCAACGACTCTACCGGTTGACAGATTTCATCCCGGACACAACATATACGGAAGTACCGGACCCTTACTACACGGGAAACTTCGAAGAAGTATACGAGCTGGTTTCCGCCGGTTGCCGCGGTCTCTTGGAACGAATCAAAGAGGAACAGGGATGGAAGTGATACAGCTGAGGCAAGGAGAAGGAGTGTTTTCCCGGAGCCGCACCCGTATCGCAAGTGAATGATCAACGTCTGTTTCAGGAACATGCCAGCGTACTCTCCCTTCCGACGGAAGGGAGTTTTTTGTTTAGCCCATACCTGAGAGGTTCATACTAAGGGGGAGTTTCATCAAGGGAGCGGTGCAGACGTGCGCGGATTCCGAAACCGATCAAGAAGAAAAAAGTATCGCCGGCCAGATCCCCATCCGGATGTGTCCGTCCCGAAGAATACGCGGTTGTATGAGGAGCTGGAAGCCAACATCAACGAGTTGAGAGAGCAGTTCGGCCACAGTACGGACCTGATGATCCGATTTGCCGAAATGGGAAAAGAACCTCAGATCGACGTCGCTGTTGTCTATATGGACGGATTGGTGAATGAACAAGCGGTCAGTCAGTTTGTCATGCATACGTTGTTGATTGACTCCGCCGGTCAGCAAGGCGCCATCACCAGGGAAACCGATCCCCCAAATTTTCAAGTCTGTGCCCCCCCGCCGCGCTTGTCGATGGTTATTATGCCCCTTCCCACAAAAAAACCGACAATCCCTTCGGACTGCCGGTTGTCAACCTTGATTCTCATACCAACATGCCGGCCATGGACGCACTCAACAGCGAACCCATCATACCGGCAATCATGGCGCGCAAACCGAAACGGGCCACATCGCTCCGACGGTTGGGAGCGAGTGAACCGATCACCCCGATCTGAATCGCGATGGAGGAGAGGTTGGCAAATCCGCACAAAGCAAACGTGACGATCGCCACCGTTTTTTCCGACAAATGCGGAATTTGCGGGCCAAATGCAGTATAAGCCACAAACTCGTTGAGAATGAGCTTTTGCCCGATATAACCGCCGGCCTGAATCGCTTCCGACCATGGCACCCCCACCACAAACGCGATGGGAGCGAAGAGGTAACCCAATACTTTTTCCATCGACAATCCGGGTACCCCCACCCAGTTGCCGATGCCACCCAATATCCCGTTCATCAATGCGATCAGCCCGATAAACGCCAACAACAATGCGCCGACGTTCAGTGCCAGTTTCAATCCGTCAATCGCACCCCGGGCTGCCGCATCGATCACGTTGACGGATTCGTTGTCTTTGGCCATGCGAATCTCCTCATCGGCCAGCGGGGTTTCCGTTTCCGGCATCACGATTTTGGCCATGACCAAACCGGCGGGTGCCGCCATGATGCTGGCCGCGAGCAGATAATGGAGCGGCACGCCCAACAGGGAATACCCCACCAGAACCGAACCGGCAACCGAAGTAAATCCGCCGGTCATCACCGCAAACAGTTCGGAAGAGGTAAGCCGGGCCAGATAAGGACGGATCAGGATCGGTGACTCCGATTGTCCGAGAAAAACGGTCGCGACCGCGGTCAATGACTCCACCTTACTCGAGCCCATCAACCAAGAGATGGTACCGCCCAGGATCTGAATGATCCATTGCATGATGCCGAGATAATACAGCACCCCGATCAGAGAAGCGAAAAATATGATCACCGGCAGTACCTGAAGCGCAAAAACCGGTGCCTGATGACCTTCCAACAACGGACCGAACAGAAACCGGATGCCTTGGTCCGCATATCCGATCCCTTTCTCCACCTGTGAGCTGAACCATTGCAATGCGGCACGCCCCAACGGCCATTTCAACACAAAAAAAGCAAAAGAAAACTGTATTGCCAAACCGACAAGAACGGGACGCAGGCGAATCGCTTTCCTGTCAGTGGACATCAGGAAAGCGATTCCCAGCACCAACAGCATGCCGGCGATTCCCCACAAAATATTCACACCGAAACTCCTTCCCACGACTGTCAATCCGTAAATTCGAATTCCATGTCCCCGATCCGGATCGTATCCCCTTCTTTCGCCCCTTTTTCGCGCAGGGCGTCTTCTACGCCCATTTCCTTCATGATGCGCGCAAATCGGCGAACGCTGTCATAATACTGGAAATTGGTCCGTTTCAGGAGACGTTCCACCCGTTCGCCCTCCACGACAAACACGTCGTTTTCACGGCGAATCGTAAAGGGTTCTTCCGGCGGTTTGCTTTTGTACACTTTGTACGTTTCATCTTTTTCCGCCTCGATGGATGGTTGTTTCGGAATCCGGTCCAACAAGTCTGCCACACCGTAGATCAATTCGCGCAAACCTTGACGCGTCGCTGCCGAGATGGGATAGACGGGAATGTCCGGGCCCACCTTTTCACGGAAAGCCTGCAAATGTTCCTCGGCATTCGGTAAATCCATCTTGTTGGCCGCCACCACTTGGGGACGCTCAGCCAACGACTCCCGGTACCGTTTCAGTTCCTGGTTGATCTGTTTCCAGTCTTCCCACGGATCACGCCCCTCGGAACCGGCCATATCGATCACGTGGACCAATACCCGGGTTCGCTCGACATGGCGCAGGAACTGGTGTCCCAATCCGACACCCTCGTGGGCGCCCTCGATCAAGCCGGGTAAATCAGCCAAAACAAAACTGCGCCCGTCTCCTACATCCACCACGCCCAGATTGGGGGACAGTGTAGTGAAATGGTAGGCACCGATTTTGGGCCGGGCAGCCGACACGGCCGCCAATAACGTCGATTTCCCCACACTGGGATAGCCAACCAAACCGACATCGGCCAAAAGCTTCAACTCCAATTCCACCCACAGCTCTTCTCCCGGCTCGCCGTTTTCAGCGATTTCCGGAGCGGGGTTGACCGGTGTGGCAAACCGCATGTTACCCCGTCCTCCCCGCCCGCCGCGGGCGATGACCGCTTCTTGTCCGTGCACAGTCAAATCGGCGATGACCTCGCCGGTGTCGGCATTTTTCACCACGGTTCCCGGCGGTACGCGCACGATCAAAGGCTCCGCATTGGCACCGTGCTGCCCTTTGGATCGACCGTTTTCTCCCCGTTTTGCTTTGAAGTGGCGTTGGTAGCGAAAATCCATCAGCGTGCGCAGTCCTTCATCCACGCGGAAAATGACGTCACCGCCCTTGCCGCCGTCGCCGCCTGCAGGTCCTCCGTGCGGTACATACTTTTCTCGCCGAAAAGCAACCATTCCGTTGCCGCCGTCGCCACCCCGGACAAATACCTTGACTTGATCCACAAACATTGCTAGCCACCTGCCCTTACATCAACCGTGCCTTACCGGTTTTCGACCGATTCACAAACCGAATGATCCATTCGTTTTCCCCGTTGCGCTTCATCTCCGTACCATTTTGAAGGCCGCTTTGCACCTGCGCTTTTTCAATCGCATCCGTCAACGGTACCTGTGATGTCAACGTGATCAACAAGGTGTCACCGTCCGAATCGAACACCATCCGCACAGACGCATCCTCGGGAGCGTCAGTCGTCACATTCGTCAAGCATTTCGCCAGATTTTCCACATAGACGGCGGCGTCATCCCCCTGTTGGACAGACAAGTCGCCTGTTTCCATCAGGAATTCGATCTGCCAGCGCCAGCCGGGGGTATGACGAAGCAACTGGATCAGCGCCACCGCCAAGAGGGGATGGGGAATTTGGGAAATGGTCCGCTCCTGCTCCAGATCCTTTGCCAGACGAAGCAAATACGGACGAACGCGGTCGGTTTTGTTCATCGAACAATAACCCAGGAGTACTTGGATCTCGTTGAGCCAATCATGGCGCAACCGGGTCAACCATCGAAGCGCGGTTTCCGCTTCATGGACGAGGATGGTCCGTTCCGCGATGCGTCCGGCCCTCCGTTGCGCCCAAATCATGCATGCCCATACCACCGCTCCGAGGATCATTCTTCCCCACCAAGGCCAAGGGTAAGCAACCATGGCCACCAACATGATCCCCGCGGGGATCGTCGGCTTCAGCCATGCCTTCCACCTGTCCGGCACAGGTACCGACTCCCATCTTTTTTCAGATATTTTTATAGGCGTCCCTATTGTACTTCAATACGACCCATAAAAAAACCCCGGTAGAAACCGGGGCGCATATTTCCGTGATTTCAGGCTTGGACAACCGCTTCTTGCGGATAGACGGACACTTTTTTCCGGTCGCGTCCCATCCGCTCAAACCGAACCACACCGTCCACTTTGGCGAACAGGGTGTCGTCTCCACCGATGCCTACGCCAAAGCCCGGATAAATTTTGGTACCGCGTTGACGCACCAAAATGCTGCCTGCGGTAACAAACTGACCGTCTCCACGTTTCACACCGAGACGTTTGGCGATGCTGTCCCGACCGTTTTTCGTGGAGCCGACCCCTTTTTTCTGAGCGAAGAATTGCAGATTCATTTTCAGCATGGGTGTCAACCTCCTTTTCAGCCCCATCGGGCCTAACGATTCTCTATCCGAACATGATCCGGATACGCCTCGGCAATCTCGGCGAGCGAGTGAACCATCGCCTCCATCAGCAACTGCACGCGTTCGGCCGTATTCGGTTCCAGTTCGGGAATGCGACACGCGATTCTGCCTGCGGATTCGTCCGCTTCGTACACGCGGACACCCAACAGTTTTTCCGTCGCATTGACCAGGCCGATGGTGATCGACGAGACGGCGGCACAGACGATGTCCCGCCCCGGTTCGTCGAAATAGGCGTGGCCTTCCACGATCACCCGCTCGATTCGCCCGCGTTTCCGGAAAACATCCACCCGGATCATTTTATCTTCCTTACGCTTCGATCGCTTCGATCACCACTTTGGTGAACGGTTGGCGATGACCTTGTTTCCGTTTGTAGTTTTTCTTCGGTTTGTACTTGAATACGGTGATTTTTTTGCCTTTGCCGTGTTGTTCCACTTTCCCCTTCACCACGGCACCTTCCACGACCGGTTTTCCGACAACCGTACCGTCTTCTTTGGCCACGAGCAGGACTTTGTCAAAGGTGACGGTTTCACCTTCGGCCACCGGCAGTTTTTCCACATAAATCACATCGCCTTGTTTGACGCGGTATTGTTTGCCGCCTGTTTCGATGATTGCAAACATCCCGGTACCTCCTCTGCTCCAGACTCGCCGGCCAAGGGTGGATCACTTATGAACCCTTGCCGTGCGGTTGTACGCCTTTCCGGGAAAAAGCGTAAGTGCACAAAGAGCATCTTAGCATAAACCTGCGTCCTTGTCAAATCTGTTCCACATCCCGTTACAAGTCCCCGATACGCCGGTCATGCTCACTGTGGTCCAACAGCCGGGCCAGCACCGCTTCTTCCGGTATCACGCGTCGGGTACCCCGAACCATGATCACATGGTACGCTTCTTTCCGCCATGTTTTGACCACCGACAACAATGTGGCCCGCGGAGAAACACGCAGGGTAACCAAACGGGATGACGGCGGTGGCGGATGATTTTTTCGATTGACCAAAAAGCGCATGAATTGAAATTCTCGTTGCCGCCACGCCTGCCAATTGGCGTGCAATAAAAATACGGCGATCATGACGAGATTGACATGAATGCCGCCGATCCATCCCCACACCATCAGCATTCCGGCTGCAACGGTGCTGATCTTCACCGACCATGCCACCGCCTCCCGATACGGCAACACATAGCCCAAGAGCGCCTGCATCACCCGACCGCCATCCAGCGGATAGATCGGCAACAGGTTAAACCCGACCAACATCGCATTGAGATGGACGAAATAGCGGGTCCACTCCTGATCCCACCAACCGATCCACATAAACAGGCCGCCCGCCAATATCATCATCACATTGTGAAACGGCCCGGACAGTGCGACGATCAGTTCTTCATGAATGGGTACACTTCCCCATTCATCCGTCTTGACCACCCCGCCGAACGGCAACAGTTCCAAAGTCCCCATTCGCCATCCCAAGGACCATGCCGCGGTGGCATGGCCCATCTCGTGAATGATCACCAACACGAACAATGTCACGATTTCCAAAAAGCGTCCCATCACCACCGCCCACAGGATGACGATCCAAAACAGGAAATGAATGCGGACCTTCAATCCCTGCCACGGCAGGCGATTATTCAAACGGAATCACACCCGTGGGATCGACAAAGGTTCCGTTTCGGCGCAAAGCGAAGTACAGCAGGGGACGTCCGCCTGACCCACCGATCTCACCCAACAATTGTTTCCCGGTCACCCAATCCTTGGCCCGAACCCGGACCGTTTCCAACCAGCCATACCATGTTTCCCTGCCGTCGGCATGACGGATCACCACGGTTTTTCCCAATCCCGGTTTCGACCCGGCAAACACGACCCAGCCGTCCGATGCCGCAACAACGGGGGACGAATTCTTACTCTGGATCACCACGCCGCGTCCGTCCTCAGCAAAAGGTTGCGCCACTTTCCCTTTGACCGGCGTGTACCAGGACGGTGTCGGATTGGTGCGCTGATTGTCCGTCACCCCGGAAAAGGCCGGAAGCAAGTCTCCCGCTCTCCCTGCATACGTGCGATACCACTCAGCCACACCCGCAAAATTGAAGTCCCGATGGAGCGCTTCACTGATCCACGCTTGGGTACGGCGGCTCATGGCCGAATCGGATTGGAACACCAAATAGGTAAAAGAGAGGAGCAAAAAAGCTGCAAATGTTTGGTAGAGCAACCGACCGGTGTGATTTTTCTTCGGCTCCTCCGTCCACCATCCCGGCCGGTTCCACGGCGCACTCTCTTCCCGCCACCGGTCGCGCCGATCCGCCCACGGTCGGGAAGAGCGAAACAACAAGGGGGGCTGACCCTGTTGGATCGCCCTCACTTGCCGTTCCCGCCGCTTGCGGATTCCCTGGGCCCACTCCCGCATCTTTGACCCCATCCCTTCGTTCGGCATGTCCTTGGATTGTTACAAAGATATGAGACAAGCGGTTCAGTTATGCTCACATTGCCGTTGGAGGAAAGGGGGTGGACCCCAGAAAAAACGGGGGCATCATCCCCCGACCATGATGATCGATGAACCCTATATGCTGTACATGTCCGCTCCAGAAATTATGTACGAACCAAATCAGGCAAAGCCCAGCCACCTTTTCAATTTGGACATCACATTTCTCTCTTTGTCCAAAACCAAGAGCGGTACCGATTCTCCCTGAATTCGGCGCGCGATGTTGCGATATGCCTGTGCGGCCGGACAATCGTGATGCAGAACGATCGGTTCTCCTTGGTTGCCGGCACGGATGATGCGCTCGTCGTCAGGTACGACACCCAACAAGTCGATGGCCAAAACGGAAACCACTTCATCAACGTCCATCATGCCTCCGTCTTTGACCATTTGCGTTTTGAGACGGTTCACCACCAGCTTGGGGGCTCCCACCCGCTCCTTTTCCAGCAATCCGATTACCCGATCGGCATCCCGAACCGAAGCATTTTCCGGGGTGGTCACGACAATGGCCTGATCGGCACCGGCCACCGCATTTTTAAAACCGGTTTCGATCCCGGCCGGACAATCGATGATCACATAATCGAATTCTTCTTTCAACTCGCCGATCAATTTGCGCAACTGATGGGCGGAAACAGCTGACTTGTCCTTGGATTGCGCCGCCGGCAACAGATACAGTTCATCACATCGCTTATCACGGATCAGTGCCTGCTGCAAACGGCAATTTCCCTCGATCACGTCGACGAGGTCGTAGACGATCCGATTTTCCAGCCCCATCAGGACATCCAAATTGCGCAATCCAATATCAGTGTCAACCAAGCACACTTTTTTCCCCGATAAGGCGAGGGCGGTACCGACGTTGGCGGTCGTGGTGGATTTGCCCACACCGCCTTTCCCCGAAGTTACAACGATGGACTCCCCCACAACTTCTCCTCCTCTCGGGCTTACCCCCTCTTACCATCGCCGCATTCGGTTTTCTTTCCATTCTCGATCCGGTCGAATGAGGCTGAAATGATGAATCTTGTCCACCGCAATCTGATGATTGACCAAATAAGCGAACTTCATCTCCACATCGGACTCATCCCACTCGTCGGGCGGCCGGGAGATGGTGTCCGCGATGCGCAACTGCGTCGGACGAAACTGAGCGGCAGCGATGATCGCTGTCTCGTCTCCTTCACTGCCGGCATGAGCCAACCCGCGCAAGGCGCCCAAAACATACAAGCTGCCCGTCGTGCGGACACATCCACCCGGATTGACATCCCCCATCAATAACAGGTCTCCCCGATGTTCCAACACTTGACCCGACCGCACCGTGCCGGTCAACATGCGAATGCCCGTATTCCCGTCTGCCAGATATGGCATACCGTCCGCCTCGATGGATGTGATGATCAGGTTTTTGCGAAGCGAAAACAGCTTGCGCATCTCCGCTTCTTCCTGCTGTGTGATCTGCCTTTGTCCCAGCTTGATCCACACGCGGGTATCGGGACCGTCCCATATCGGGCCGCCGCTGTCCAATTTGTGTCTCAATTCGTTCAGGATGTCGGAAAACGGGCGCGAATCGTCAAACAAAAACAGCAGCCCATCTTTGGTCCCCTTGATGGTTACGCCCGGTTTTAACACTTTTTTCATGCTCGTGTCACCCCGTCTCAACATATGGATTTCGGCGAATCTCATGGAATATCCTTCTTCCACCAAGGGGCGGTTCACGGCGGTACGCAAGGCGTAACGGGATCAATCAAATGAAAGAGATCGGGTTTCCAATTTTCGGACCCCCCATCGCAACACGCGGTCGACGGGGAGGGCGGCTACGGCATTCAACACCACGGACGGCGCGACATGATAAACCAAAGCTTGATTCCAATTCATATCCGTCAATCCGAACAGACGATACAAACCGAAAATCATGATCAGATGGACGGTGATACTGAGCGTCGTGGTCAGTAACGACACGATCGCACCGGGAGCGAATTGACGGGAGATGAGACCGGAAAAATAGCCGACTGCCGACATGGTGAACGCGTGCATGCCGAGAACCGGACCATACACCACATCATGGAGCAGTCCGAAACCGAAACCGTAAATCAGACCGGCTCGCTCCCCGCGAAACAACGAGAGGATCACCACACCGGCCACCACCAATTGGGGAACAATCACAACGGTGCTTCCCCAAGCCTGAGGAAGCACCCACTGCAACACCGTTCCTTCCAACACCAATAAAAAGAAAAGAAAACCGACGAAGACTGCGCGATTCACCATCATTTCCCCCCATCGCCGGCGGCACCCGTTTGTCGTTCATGCTGACGCAGTTGAATCTTCTCCGGATCGCGCACAACCAGCACATAGCTGAGCTGTTCCATGGAGGCCGACGGTTTGACGTACACCGTCTTGTCCACCCCGTACTCACCGGGTGCAACACCGTCCACGGTGCCGATCAGCAAACCGCCGGTGTAGATGTCGGATTGGTCGGACGTGACCACGATGTCGCCTTTTTTCGGTTTGGCCGCAGCCGGGATATACTTCATGACCAAACGTTTCCGTCTCTCATCAAACCCGTCCACAACGCCGAAATAGGTTCCTTGTGCGGTCTGCACATGCGCCGCGATGCCGGGTCCTTCGTCCGAATCGGTGAGCAGCTGGACGTCAGCCATGTGCCCGGTGACCGCTGTGACCCGCCCAATCAGTCCTTGGTCGGTAATCACCGGCATATGAACCAACACCCCGTCTTCCGAACCGCGGTCGATCACCACCCGGTTGTTCCACCTGTCCGGATTGCGCGCCACGACATGGGCCGCGATATAGGAAACTTCATTTCCTCTCCGGTATCCGATGATCTCTTTTAACTGGCGGTTCTCCTCTTTCAGTTTCGCCAGTTGCGATTTCAGCTGCAAAACCTGTGCGGAAGCGACGCTCTCCCCGGATGACGGAGAAGCATGAAACCATCCGACCAAAACGGAAGTGGGTCGATATAACCCACTTCCCACCGTGTCCGTCACATTTTTGATCCAGCGCTCGGGGAGCGTCAACCCGTCACGCTCCCCGCGGGTCATTCCCATCATGGACAGCAGGGCGATCATCGACAACAACAACACCAACAATCTTCGATTGCCAAACAGTCGCGACAACAACGGCGATCACCCGCTTACTTACGTCGTCCGAACCGGAAGCCTGAGGACGAACCGGATGTGAACAAATGAATGTTTTCCAGTGCCTGACCAGTACCGATGGCCACACAATCAAGCGGGTTGTCCGCCACGACCACCGGCATCTCGGTTTCCAGGCTCATCCGCTTGTCCAAATTGCGCAACAAGGCACCACCGCCCGTCAACACAATGCCGCGGTCCATGATGTCGGCGGCCAATTCGGGCGGGGTTTGCTCCAACGTCTGCTTCACCGCTTCCAAAATGGCATCCACCGTGTCGGACAACGCCTCGGCGATTTCCCGGGAAGTGATGTGGATCGTTTTGGGTAATCCCGTGATCAGGTCGCGGCCGCGAATGTCCATCGCCTTGCCGTCGTCTGTCGGCATGGCGGAGCCGATCTCCAGTTTCAATGTCTCCGCGGTGCGCTCTCCGATCATCAGGTTGTAATTTCTTTTGATGTATTGAATGATGGCCTCATCCATCTCGTCGCCGGCCACACGAAGCGATTTGCTCGTCACGATCCCTCCCAACGAGATGACGGCCACTTCCGTCGTTCCCCCACCGATATCGACAACCATACTGCCGGTCGGTTCCCATACCGGCAAATCCGCACCGATCGCCGCCGCAAACGGCTCCTCGATCGTGTACGCTTCCTTTGCCCCCGCTTGGCGCGTCGCTTCTTCCACCGCCCGCTTTTCCACGGGCGTGACGCCCGAGGGCACACACACCATCACGTTGGGCTTGCGGGGAATATAGATCCGGTTTTGCTTTTGGGCCTGACGAATGAAGTACTCGATCATGGTCGCCGTCGTGTTGTAATCGGCGATCACACCATCCTTCATCGGACGGATCGCCACAATGTTGCCCGGAGTACGTCCGATCATCCGTTTCGCCTCGTTGCCGACTGCCTTGATTTCTTCCGTCCCGGTTTCCAATGCCACGACGGAAGGCTCGCGTACGACGATCCCCTGTCCTTTCACGTAAACCAAGGTATTCGCCGTACCCAGATCAATCCCCATATCCCTCGTAAATCCGCCAAACATCGGGAATCTCTCCTTCCGACTGTCCTCTCCTTTGCTTCCCAACCCCATGCGCATCAGTCGTCCACCCTCCCGTCAATCACGCGGTTCACCAGGCAGATATCCGTTTTCGCGCATACTGAAAAACACGCCGTCACCAATCACAATATGATCAATCAATTCAATCCCGACAATCCTTCCTGCCTGAAACAGCCGTTCCGTCACTTGAATGTCTTCCACACTCGGACTCGGGTCTCCGCTTGGATGATTGTGGAAGCAGATGACGCCGGCAGCACTGCGGCGAATCGCCTGACGGTACACTTCCCTCGGGTGAACGACTGAACTGTTCAAGGTTCCGACAAAGATGCACGTCTTTTCGAGTACGTGATTTTTGGTATTCAGAAAGAGGCAAACAAAATGCTCCTGCTTGAGATGGCGCATCTCCTCCATGACCCAGTCAGCGGCGTCCCGCGGCGAACGAATCGCTTTTCGTTCGGGGGGCAGCGTACGGGAGATCCGCCTGCCCAATTCGATCCCCGCAAACAGTTGGACCGCCTTGGCCGGGCCGATCCCGCGAATGTTCATCAGCTCGTTCAGTGTCACATCGGCCAATTCACGCAGTCCGCCCGTTTGCGTGAGCACACGTTCGGCCAGATGGAGAGCCGACTCCGACGATGTCCCCGTCCGAAGCAGAATCGCCACCAGCTCGGCATTGGACAACCGTTCAGCCCCCTCGTGCATCATCCGCTCACGGGGACGTTCACTTTTCGGTACATCCCGGATTCTCAAATGTGTGCCAGGGTTCACCCGATGCACCCCCGCATCTTTCGACTGACATCGCCGGGGCCGCCCGTTCGATGGTCATGATTCGGTGAAATCAATCAACGAATGCCCCATGTCCCGCGCCATTTCATAAAGCAAGGGGACCGAAAGACCCACCACATTGGTGTAGCAACCGTCAATCCCCGCGACCCAGAAAGATCCCAGCCCCTGAATGCCGTAGGAACCGGCCTTGTCCATCGGTTCGTTTGTATCGATATACCACTCGATCTCGTCGGGGTTCATGGGCCGCATGTGAACCCGGGTGATGCGATGGCGGACACTCCGGCGGCATATCTGCCCGCTTTTGTCCGTTTCCACCAGTGCAAGGCCGCTGTATACCTGATGGGTTCTACCTTGCAGCCGCTCCAACATCGCATACGCTTCCCGACGATCGGCCGGTTTACCCAGCACCTCACCGTCCAGTACGACGACGGTGTCCGCGCCGATTACCAGAGAATACTTGCAGGATCGGGCGACGGACTCGGCTTTGCAGAGCGCCAATTGTTCCACCATTTCACCCGGAGGAAGCGACTGGGCCATCTGTTCGTCGATCGTACTGGGAATCACTTTGAATGAAAGGCCCAAGCCGCTCAAAATCTCGCGGCGGCGAGGGGAAGCGGATGCGAGAACCAGTGTGATCAACACCAACGCCTCCAGTCTTTTAACAGCAAACGTGTACCATAACCAAACATGCGATCGGAGTATGGGAGCTTGTCCCGTTCGTCATGACGGCTTTTTTCGGGAAGACAAGAAGAACCTTCCCCAAAACGGAAGGCAACAAGCAGGACGGAAGGATCTTCAGCGGGTTGAAGGTTGAAAACCATTCAAAACCTCGTTGGACCACTCTCGTTTTTAGTGTAGCAAAATCAAAGGGGGCGAACAAGCGAGATTTCGCTCACTTCCAGGCCGACACGAATTGTTCATAAGCCAGTACGTAGCGCACCAACCCCTCTTGAATCTGCCAAATCAGGGCGGAACTGGGGTTTTTCCGCGCCTCCTCCGCGCCCTGCACGGCAAGATCCAGCGCTTGCATCATGCCCAGAGCTGCTGACTTCGCTTGTTTGGGCAACTTGGCTTCCAATTGGGTGCCTTGAATCACAAACGCTTGATACTGCTTTTGCAAATCGGTCATCCCCGAAAAAGCCTTCACGGTGTTGTCGCTTTGCAAATGAGACACCGTCTGTTGGCCCAACCGCTGAAACAACCCACGCCCTTTTTCCGCAAAAACCGTCATCTCCTTGGACAAGCGAGCTTGTTTTTCCGGGATGCGAACCCCATCACCGCGCACAGCCCAATCCTTCAGATAGACCTGTATATTCCGCTTCTGATAGAGGACGGACAACTTCAGGGCATCATCCCGATTCATGCCCACCCCCAGGTAGATTCGGTGCGGCGGATCGGGCGTCATCACTGCCGCCCATCCATCACTCCGAAGATCTTCCACTGTTTGTTGCGCTCCCTTTTTTTCGGAGTAGCTTCCTGCCTGCAAGAGAACCGCCTGCAAGGAGGGAAGCCGAATCGCCGTGCCCGGCTTGTGCGAAACTTTCCCGCTTTCCAAATCCGACGGGGTGCTCTTCAAATGGGAATCGATCGTGCGGGTTTGTACCGAATCACCCGAAAAAAACGTAGACAACAGGGTCATCCCCATCAATGTGCCCAACACGACCGCGCCGAAAATCGACAGGATCAACCAACCCGCCGGCCAACCTGAAAACAGGGAAACCCGATTCCGACGGGAACGCGGGGGAGAGGACGGGGAACGCCATCCAATCCCTTCACCCCACTGCTCCTCATCCGTTGAAAAAACGAGTGGAAACCGGGAACGGATCGATTCCTCCTCCTTGGAGCGGACAGCCTCCGTTGTCATAGACGTTGGAACGTCCCGGTTTGTTTCAACCTTGGGCGACAGGGGTTTGCCACATACTTTGATTTGTTTGGGAGCTTCGGCGGACTCCCCCTTCCCGTCGGGGGATTGGGACCGCAACGTGATCCGGGGTTGGGGCATGGTCATCCTCTCCTTATCCAATCTGCTACCACATGTATATGGTTTTGCTAGAGAAGATAGAACCCGTCAGAAGCGAGCCATACCATGCCGCCCATGCTTCTCCCCAAAAATAGGCGGTGATGATCCCCGCTGCCAAAAACGGACCAAAGGGGATCGCCTCTCCTGCTCTGACACGGCCGGTTCCCCACCACCACAATGCCGTCACGCCGCCGACCAACACGGAGAGCCACAGTGCAACCCCGGCAGCAGGCCATCCCAACACCCATCCTGCCATTCCCAAGAGTTTGACGTCTCCCCATCCGATCCCCTTGCTGATCCAGGCCAGAACCGCCAACATCGAACCTCCGGCCAAACAACCTGTCAAGTAGTCAGTCCAAGGATGGGGTCCCACCCAGAACCGGAGGATGGCAAACAACAATGCGGCGGGGCAGATGACCATATCCGGGATCCACTGCAGGTGCAAATCCGTAATCGTCACGACCAACAACACGGCAAACAACAACATCGCCACCGCTGATTCGGGCAAACCGGGGTGAGAAACGGTGACAAACCCGCATACCCCGCCTAAACACGCCGGTGCGATCCATTCCATGGCGGGGTGCCACATGGAGGGACTATGCCATTTCGATGAAACCCCGTTTCCCCATCGAGCGCAGAGAAACCAACCAAAGCGTACCAGCCAGCCCCCGATCCACCATCCGCCAACCGCCGCCCATACCCCGATCACATCCATGATTCCACTGCTCCAGCTGCGATCTTTTCCAGCTGCAGCAGCCGATCCGTCTCCTGTTTGAACGTTTGCATCCCCCATACCGCCCCCGTCTGCATGAGTGACGAAAGCTGATGGAGTTGACCGGAGCGAATGAGATTGGCTGCGGCAGGGGTGTTGACCAACACCTCAAATACAGCGAGACGGCCACTCCCCTCCCTCCGGGGCAACAGCCGTTGCGCAACCACACCGGCCAATTGTTCGGACAACTGCATGCGGATATAAGACTGTTGCTCCGCAGGGAATGCGTCAATCAACCGGTACACTGCAGAGACGGTGTCCGCGGCATGCATTGTCGCCAATACCAATCTGCCCGTTTCCGCGGCGCGGATGGCGGTATGGATCGTTTCCCGATCGCGCAGTTCCCCCACGACCAGACAATCCGGATCTTGCCGCAAAGCTGCATACAATCCCCGTTCAAATCCCGCGGTATCGCACCCCACTTCCCGCTGTTCGATCATCGACCGCCAGGGGGAGTGTTGATACTCGATCGGATCTTCCAGCGTGATGATCCGCAACGTATGGTGCGTGTTCAAATGGTGGACCAAAGACGCCACGGTCGTCGTTTTTCCCGCCCCCGTCGGCCCGACGACCAACAACAGGCCATGCATACGCTCGCAGAGTTGCAACACGGTTCGCGGGATGCCGATACTTTCGGGCGTCGGAATGAGGGTGGGCAAAATGCGGACGGAAATGGCCAACTTCCCCGCCCCTTTGCGAAATGTATGTACACGGATGCGCGTCACCTCATCCCATTCCGTCGACGCGTCAGTCTCCTCCCGCACCCGCGCACGTTCCCACGCTCTTTCCCCCAGCATCACAATCCCCCAGACGTTGATATCATCAGCGGTCAAAACCTCATCACTCATGGCACAAAGCCGGCCGTCCAGGCGTATGTACGGCCGATGACCCACAGACAGATGCAAATCGGATGCGCCCAGCCTGATGGCGGCGGACAACCAATTCGGCTCCGGCAACCCCACTCCCCCTGTCATTGTGGCTTGATTTCATTTATAGAGTCACGTTTTACCATGTATATATTTTATCATTTTGTATAAGATTGTCTAATATTATTTTATCTGCTTTAGATACTCTTTTTTGCGTTTGTTTATATAAAATGGAATCTCCGCCCATTGAATCCTTCAAATCGACCATTGCTCAAAACAAAGGCGACTTTCCCTTTCTGTTCGTGAGTAAAGAGAGATACCGTTCCATCACGCGGCAGAGTGTGGTAAGACCTCGTTCCAAATCGGCCTCCGTTGTCGGTGAAAAACTGATACGCAAATGCCGCCACTGAATCTGATTGGGATCACACGCAGACCCCGGCAAAAACCGAATGCCGGCTTTTTCTGCCTCCGCCAGCAGTTCGTTGGCATTGGCTCCTTCAGGCAATGACACCCATACGTTAAAACCGCCTTGGGGAATCTTCCAAGTTACATTGTCGGGTGCATGCCGTTTCAACAGGCGAAGCGTCAGGTCCCGTCTTTTGCGCAACGTTTCCCGAAGGCGTCGCAGGCTTTCCCGGATCGATCCGTTTTCAAACAAGGGAAGGATCACTTTCTGATTGAGCAGGGGATTCCCCAGGTCCGCATTGGTCTTGGCCGCCACCAATCGTTCCAATACCGGGCCGGTCGCGATTAAAAAACCGATCCTGCATCCAGGGGACAAGATTTTGCCCAGCCCTTTGATATAAATGACATTGCCCGTCTCATCCATCGATTTCAGATGCGGCGGAGGCGGTTCATCAAAATGGATTTCGCTCCATGGATCGTCCTCCAGTACCAGGCAATTGACTTCAGACGCGATGGCGATCAATTCCCGCCGCCGCTTGATGCTCATCACCGAACCCGTCGGATTGTGAAAGGTGGGGATCGTGTAAATCAGTTTGGGTGTGTATCGGTCCAGCAGATTGATTAACTCATCAATCCGCATCCCATGTTCGTCCACCGGTACGGACAGCACGGTGGCGCCGCGGCTTCGGAAGGCATCGATGGCGGCCGTGTAAGTGGGTTCTTCGGTGACAACCACGTCCTGCGGGCCCACAAAACTCCGCGCCACCAGATCGATGGCCTGTTGCGACCCGTTGGTCACCAAAATTTCATGAGCGGAGACCGTGATCCGTTCCCCGCTGATGTACCGTGCCAAAGCCTGACGCAACGCGAAATCTCCCTGAATCTCGCCGTATTGCACCAATACGTCCGGTTCCTCCCGGATCAAGCGTCGAATGCTGTCTGCCAATGCCTGCGTGGGCAACAGGGAAGGATGTACGACCGATTGGGCAAAATCGATGGAGACTTCACTCTTCTGATACTGCCAGTATTGTGAGCGATACAAATAGTCCACGACAGGAAACGTTTTCTCTCGTTCTTTCCTCTGATCGGTATTCGCATGTTCTTCATAGACAAACGTTCCTTTGCCTTGGACTCGGGTGATCAATCCTTCCGCCTCCAACAAATCCAGGGCATGAACCACCGTAACCGGACTTACCTTCAACATCCTGGCCAACTGGCGAACGGAAGGCAACTTGGCTCCCCGCTCGAGATGGCCGGACAAAATCCGATCGGCAATGGCTTGGTGAATTTGCTGGGCGAGCGGCACTTTGGATTGACGGTTGATGACGAGTTTCATCGCATCCACTCCAACTGTTACAATCTGATATTGACTGTTACATATGATGATACATAAAATTCAGCCGAAAGTGGAGAAAAAAAGGGGGAACCATCATCATGAGTCAACATCAAACCGGTACGGACCGTGTCAAACGCGGCATGGCCGAAATGCAAAAAGGCGGCGTCATCATGGATGTCGTCAATGCCGAACAGGCCAAAATCGCGGAAGCCGCCGGCGCGGTGGCCGTCATGGCGCTGGAGCGCGTCCCGGCAGATATTCGGGCCGCGGGCGGCGTGGCGCGGATGGCGGACCCGACCGTCATCGAAGAAGTGATGAACGCGGTGAGCATTCCGGTCATGGCCAAAGCGCGCATCGGACACTTCGTGGAGGCACGTCTGTTGGAAGCGTTGGGCGTGGACTACATCGACGAGAGTGAAGTGCTCACGCCGGCCGACGATCGTTTTCACATCGACAAAACCCAATTTACCGTGCCATTCGTCTGCGGAGCGCGGGATTTGGGCGAAGCGCTGCGCCGGATCGGTGAAGGTGCTTCGATGATCCGGACCAAAGGGGAACCCGGCACCGGCAATATTGTCGAAGCCGTCCGTCATATGCGGATGATGCAGAGCCAGATCCGCAAGGTGCAATCGATGTCCCGCGATGAGCTGATGGCGGAAGCCAAACAGCTGGGGGCGCCGTATGAGCTGTTGCTGCAAGTGCACGAAACCGGGCGCCTGCCGGTCGTCAACTTCGCGGCGGGTGGTGTGGCAACACCGGCGGACGCGGCGTTGATGATGCACTTGGGTGCAGACGGCGTCTTTGTCGGATCGGGGATTTTCAAATCGGAGAATCCGGAAAAATATGCGCGTGCGATCGTGGAAGCGACGACGCACTACGAAGATTTCGAGCTGATCGCCCATCTGTCCAAAGGATTGGGCGGCGCGATGCCGGGGATCGAGATCGACCGTTTGGAACCGGCGGCCCGGATGCAGGATCGGGGATGGTAAAAAGCAAAGGCCCGTTTCCCTTGTGGAAACGGGCCTTTGTCATCCATTATTTCTGAAGTTGCCGAATGTCATTGACGATGGTTTTCTCGTCCGGGCGGAGACCGTCATAGATTTTCATCACCTTGCCATCAGGGCCGATCAGATAGAAACGGGCCGTATGGCTGACCATCACCATGCCGTTGGTTTCAGACTTCATCAGTTCCTGTTTGAACGCCGATTGGGCGAATTTGCGGATCTCGTCATCCGTGTAGCCGGTCAGAAAATGCCAGTTGTCCAACTCGGCCCCGTGTTCCTTTGCAAATGCGCGCAGCTTTTCCGGTTTGTCGTACGACGGATCGACACTGAACGAAACGATGTCCGCCTTCAATCCCGCTTGATCCAGCGCCTTTTGAATGCGCGCCATATTGGAAGTCATCGGTGGACAAATATCCGGACATCGCGTGAAAATCAAGTTGGCCAACCACACTTTTCCTTTCAGCTGCGACAAACCGAAAGCTTGTCCGTTCTGGTCCGTATACCGGAATTCCGGCACCCGCCAGTTCAGTTGGGATACATCATTGGACTGGTTGTTGGTACGGGCACTTGGGGTCGACGGAGACGGCTCCACAGGCGCCGCCTGGCCGCATGCCGTCATTACAAGGCACAGCAGAAAAACGGCGATCCCCCAACACCCTTTTCGTCTGTTCACCGACATGAATTACACCCGCCTTTCGACGCGTCACTGCCGTACTTCCAACTTTTGTGCATTCATGACGTGACTCCCGTTGGCCGTCACATGATACATCACCTGATACGCTCCCGGTTGCTCCAAACGAACGGCGGCCGTATAGACACCGTTTCCGGTCCGCTTGGTCCCGATCATACGGTGAGGCGACCCGGGACGCGACGCATTCCACACTTCCACCTGCACCCGATCCGCATCGTTTACCGGCTGTTTGTCCACTGTCACCAGTACGTGAATGCGGATGGACTCACCGGTTTTGGGTGTGGCAGGTGAAAATGAAAGGGACACTTCCGGCATGGAAAGTGAAACGGTTGTCTTCTTTTTCGAAGCCGACTCCCGGGGATGTCGATGTTCATCCGCCCCGGTGCAACCGCCCAGAATCACCCACACACTCAACAGCAGGACGGTCAACGCGATTCCGCCCATTTTCCTCATACGTTCACACTCCCAAATTGACCATACAACAGTTTAACCATACCATATTTTCCCCTTTTGCAAAAATGGTGAGAATGTGAACGGTCATGAAAAAAACCCCTTTCAAGGCCTGTTGACAAAATCCTGCCGGTTCCCATTCTCTTGATCTCACCCTGGCATCAGCCTGTGTCGCTCGACCGGAAAATCCGACCTGCTTCCAAATCGCAAGGGTTTCAAGCGGGGACTCTTCCATTGGCTGGACATGTTCACGGTCACTTTTTTACGAACATTCCCGCGGAGGAAAGACCGGCACTTTACCGACACATCGCGGAACGCCTGCAAAACGACCTTTGGGTTGACGGCCAATGGATCGCCGATTACAAACGGTTACAAGTCGTCGCAATCAAAGCGTGACGAGTGGGACGGTTCGGGTATACCGGTTGAATCCGGTTTGTACCCGACAGCCAATCAGGAGTGTATAGGCTACAATTGCCTGCTGCTGGCCAGCGAAGCCACTGAAAGAGGGTGGCCGTTTTCCCGCCCGGAACCTTTAAAGTCAAGAGCGGGAGGGAAAACGGTACACCCGGAACCGTGAAGCGACAGACAGAGGCGGCGGTGTGGTCTCAGATCCACATCCGCCACAATCCTTCCGATACGGCTGTACTGTACATGTAATAAAGACCGTAGACGGTGCTCAATACCGCCGCCGCCTGGGTCAACACGCCATGAATCATCCGATTGCGGGACGTCATGACAAAGGGGATGCCGATACATGTGGAAAAGGTAAACATCCCCACCACGGTTCCCATGCCGAAGATCAGGATATACAGTGCTCCTTCCACGACCGTTTTCACGGTGGTCATCGTCAGCAACACCATCGCCGCACTCCCGGAAAGCCCATGAACAAACCCGACCAACAGCGATTTTTCATAAGATGCTCGCGGGGTATGAACGGGCCGGTATGAACGCATACCGGACCATCCCAGGTAAACCAGCATGATCCCCACCACAAACTCCAGCGACAATGCCCATTTTTCGGAAATCTGACCTTTTAACACAAGCAAGATCATCCCGACCAGGAACAAGGTTGCCGTGTGCCCGATCCCCCAGCAGATCCCTGCCAACGAGGAACGGTACCACCTATTGCTCCGACTCGCGATCGTGGTGACCGCCACGACATGATCCGGCTCGAATGCATGCTTGATTCCCATCAAAAACCCCAAAAACAATGTGGACCATAACCCATGTGCCATCATACCACAATCCCTTTTTTCAATATTTGCGCAAAAACACCGTTGTTGCGCCCCACCTGTTCTCCCGCAGGATGCCGCGGCAGAGATCGAAAATCGATTCCACATCCTGCGTGCGTTGGGCCAATACACGGAGAGCCAACCCCGGAACCATCAGCAGGGACAACCCGATTTTCACTTCGGAGAACGGCTCAAGCAGTCGATGAATGCGATCGATAAAACTGTCGTCGATTCCTTCCTGAATGACAACCAACGAACCAAGGTGCGTAAACCCCTCCATATACCCTAGGCCCGGCATATCCCGATCCGGTTCCAACTTCACATGATCAAACAAGACAAGCTGATCCTCCATGTACACGTCCATCCGGGATTGCAGCAAATCATAGCGAAACCGGGAACCGTCCGGAGCCCAGCCGGGTGTTAACACCTCAGTACAAACCAACGATGCCCCCGGCTCCATCCGTACGATGGTCCGCTGCGCGAAACGCGCATGCGGATACGCGATGACAGGGTCCGGAACATACTCCAGGAAACTTCCTTTCTTCAGATTCAACTCTGTTTCCTGCAAAACCGGCCGCCGAGGGGTTTTGTAAACTTTGGTGGAAGATTGCGTCGTGAGAAGCACTTCCGCTCCCGCTTCCAGAAAGACCTCCATCCGGTAGGAATCGCCGCCCAGATATCCGCCTCCGGGATTCATGAGATAGACGCACGCTTGACCGGTTTCGTCCAGATAGACCGGTTTCGTGATTTTGAGCGCCCCTTCAAAGTAGGCATCCCTCAACACACTTCTCTCTCCCTTTTGGGAAAATACCGCCCGCAAATAACCCGTCCAGCTTCCCATCTCAATCCATTCCCGCCAAAAGCGCGTTCTTCTTGATCCAATCGACCACTTCATCCAAACCGATATCTTCTTTCAAATTGGTGAATATGAACGGTTTGTCGCCGCGGGCTACCCGGGTATCTGCCGCCATTACCTCGAGACGGGCACCTACATGGGGAGCCAGGTCGATCTTGTTGATGATGAACAAATCGGATTTGATCATTCCCTGTCCGCCTTTGCGCGGGATTTTCTCTCCCTGGGCCACATCGATGATATAAATGGAGAAATGGACCAGCTCGGGGCTGAAAGTGGCCGCCAGATTGTCTCCCCCACTCTCCACAAAAATCAAATCCAGGTCCGGGTGTCTGGACATCAATTCATCAATCGCCGCAAAATTCATCGAGGCGTCTTCGCGTATGGCAGTATGCGGACATCCGCCCGTCTCCACCCCGATGATCCGGTCCGCAGACAGGACGCTGTTTTTGATCAAAAACGCTGCATCTTCTTTGGTATAAATATCGTTGGTCACCACGGCGATGCTGTATTCTTCGTGCATATGTCTCGTCAATCGCTCCACCAGCATGGTTTTTCCGGCTCCCACCGGACCGCCGATTCCGATGCGGATCGGTTCCATTCGTTTTCAACCTCCTTTTGTCATGACATGAAGAGGCGCACATGCAGGCGTTCGTGCCGCATTTGCGCAATCTCCAATCCCGGAGAAACGGCTCCGAGATCCTCCGGCTGCAACTGTTGGATCTTTTCCGCCGCTTGGATCAGATGTGGTTGCAGCTCAAGCAGGAGACGCTGTCCGTCGGTTTGCCCCAACGGAATGCCGCGTACCCCGTTTTGAACCAACGTTGACATGCTCGTATACAAAAAGGACAAGACCCCCTCTTTTTTCGGGATTTGCAGATGGTGGGCGATGATTGTAAACACCACAGCCGGATGTCCGAATGATTGTTTGGCGAGAATTTTTTCCCGATATGCCATAAGCAGCGGCAGGGAAAACAGATCGATTCCCAACCGGATCATCCGCTCCCCCATCCGCCGCCCCGCTTCCCGGGATTCCCGCGGCAGATTTTGCGCAGTCATCACCCGATCCAACCGCCAAAGCTCCTCAATCCGATCTTGTTCGATCGCTTCATAGGCAAGGCGGCAAGCCAATCCGTCGGCATAAACCAATTGTTTGTCCAAATATGCCCGCAACCAACAGGCAAACGTTTCCTTGTCTTTCACCCGTCCGTCCTGGATGTACGTTTCCATCCCGAAAGAGTGGGAAAAAGCGCCCGAAGGAAAGTTGGAATCGCAAAACTGCAATAATGACAACAGACGATTACCCGTGATGGTGGCCGACATGCCGAAACGCCTGCCTTACTTTCCTCTTCTCCCTTTCATACGGGATATCCAACTGTTGCAGTAATTCCTCCACCAATCGGTCGTATTGAACCAGCATTACCTCCCCTTCAAATTGGGCCGGCAGGTGGCGATTGCCCAGTTGGTGCGCGATTTCCCCCATTTGCTTCAGATTGCGGGGGCGGATGACCAGCAAATCATCTTCCAACACACTTACCACGATCGCTTTTCGTTCATCCAGATACAAAATATCGCCGTCGGTCAATTCTTTCGCTTCCTTCAAACGAATCCCGATTTCCTTGCCGTGGTCCGTGATCACCCGTTGAATGCGTTTGACCAAGTCGTCACTTGGCATATATACCGTTTCCACATGCCGATCGCCGATATCGTACTGACTCACATTTCCCACGATTCGCTCGATAATCAATTCTCTCCCCCCTAAAACAAAAAGTAACGCTGTGCCATCGGTACCACATCCACCGGATCGCAGGTGATGCACTCACCGTCCACCTTCACTTCATAGGTTTGCGGGTCTACGTCAATTTGCGGTGTCTCCGAATTGAACACCATGTCTTTCTTGGTCAATTGCCGAGTTCCGCGGACGGGTTTGATCCGTTTTTTCAGGCCCAACTTTTCATGAACGCCCCGTTCGATCGCCGCTTGCGACAAAAACGTGATCGAGGTGGCATGTTTCGCTTTCCCGAATGACGCAAACATCGGCCGGTACAATACCGGTTGCGGCGTCGGGATGGAGGCGTTGGGGTCCCCCATCAGACTGTGAACGATCATCCCGCCTTTGATCACCATTTCCGGCTTTACGCCGAAAAATGCCGGGTCCCAAATCACCAGATCCGCCATTTTCCCCACTTCCACCGAACCGACTTCGTCGGCGATGCCGTGGGTGATGGCCGGATTGATCGTATATTTGGCGATGTAACGTTTCACACGGTAATTGTCGCCTATTCCTGTGTCTTGGGGCAGCTTTCCTCTCTGTTTTTTCATCTTGTCCGCCGTTTGCCAGGTACGGGTGATCACCTCCCCGACACGTCCCATGGCTTGGGAATCGGAGCTAATCATGCTGAATACGCCCAGATCGTGCAGGATATCTTCGGCCGCAATCGTCTCCTTGCGGATGCGCGAATCGGCAAAGGCGATATCCTCCGGGACATCAGGGTCGAGATGATGGCACACCATCAACATGTCGAGATGCTCGTCCAGCGTATTTTTTGTAAACGGCCGGGTCGGATTGGTGGACGACGGCAAGATATGGGGATAACCGGCCACTTTGATGATATCGGGAGCATGTCCGCCTCCCGTCCCTTCGGTGTGGTAGGTGTGAATGACCCGGCCATCGATGGCCGCCAACGTATCCTCCACAAATCCTCCCTCATTCAACGTATCCGTGTGAATAGCCACCTGCACGTCGAACCGATCAGCCACCCTTAGACAATGATCGATGGCTGAGGCAGTCGTTCCCCAATCTTCATGGAGTTTGAGGCCGACCGCTCCGGCGAGGATCTGCTCCACCAACGGCTCCTCCGCCGATGCGTTGCCTTTCCCCAGAAATCCCAGATTCACCGGGAAAGCTTCTGCCGCCTCCAACATCCGATGAAGGTTCCACGCACCCGGAGTGCATGTGGTCGCATTGGTTCCCGTGGCAGGGCCGGTCCCTCCCCCAATCATCGTTGTCACGCCTGAGGCGAGCGCCGTTTCGATCTGCTGGGGACAGATATAATGGATATGGGTATCCACCCCACCCGCCGTCACAATCATCCCCTCGGCGGCAATAATCTCTGTCGTTGCCCCGATGATGATGTCCACTCCATCCATCAACAGGGGGTTTCCACTTTTGCCGATCCCCGCAATCCGCCCGTCACGAATCCCGATATCCGCTTTATAGATGCCGGTGTAATCGACAATCACCGCATTGGTGATGACGACATCCATCGCCCCGTCAGTACGGGTGATGAACGGATGCTGTCCCATCCCGTCGCGAATCACCTTGCCTCCGCCGAATTTGACTTCATCGCCATAGATGGTATGATCTTTTTCAATTTCGATAAACAAATCCGTATCAGCCAAACGGATGGCATCCCCGACAGTCGGGCCGAACATGTCCGCATACTGCTTTCTCGACATCCGCAAACTCATCGTTGGATTTTCCTTTCCATATTGGAGTGTGCCTGAATGTCTTGACCGGACAAGACCCGGCGCTTCAACTTGTCGAGCGGTCCGTTGGTTCGGTTGTTCAAACCGTACACTTCCCGTGTACCGGAAAACGGGACCAGCTCCACTTCTTTGGCGTCACCGGGTTCAAAACGGACCGCTGTCCCCGCCGGAATGTTGAGATGCATGCCGAACGTCAGCGCACGGTCAAATTCCAGTGCATGATTCACTTCGTAGAAATGAAAATGGGAACCGACCTGTACAGGACGGTCTCCTCTGTTGAGCACAGAAATTTTTACCGTTGGTTTCCCCTGATTGCAGATGATGTCATCCTTTTTCAGCAGCAGTTCACCTGGAATCAAAGCACGGTCACCACCTTTTGTATCCTCTGATCATTCCGCTTTATCAGAACATGTATGATCCGTCATGCATGTAACCACTGTTTCGAATCGATCTCAGTCTGGATCAGTCGCCCGCTTGAAATAAACGTTGCCCGTGTTGAAATGACCATGGAAATGACCATACACCACCTACCGAATCGGTTCATGTACGGTTACCAGTTTTGTTCCGTCGGGAAACGTGGCCTCCACCTGAATTTCCCGAATCATTTCGGGGACGCCCTCCATCACGTCTTCCCGCGTCAAAATTTTCGCCCCCACGCTCATCAACTCCGCCACTGATTTCCCATCCCGTGCACCTTCCATGATCTCGTATGTAATCAGTGCGACCGCCTCCGGATAATTCAATTTCAATCCACGTTCTTTTCGTCTTCTCGCCAAGTCGGCTGCAACCACGATCAACAATTTTTCCTGTTCACGTGATGTCAGCTTCATCCATCGGTCCTCCTTCACAAAATGACTCCTTCCCAAAAAAGGAGGAGATCATCATGCTTCTCTTTGCATTCTTGTAAACAAAACTGACATATGATAATGTAAATATACCAAATATACCACGAGGAGGGCAACTATATTGACACCAATTGTGGGGTATCTGGTTCTCATTGTGTTTGGCGTCGGATTTACTGTTATCACCGCTGTTCTGCACCGCATGGCTATGAAACGTCACGGAAATGAAATGACAGCGGAGCGTTTCAATACTGCCGGCAGAAGTGTGGGTGTCGGACTGGCCAGCGCCTCCATCGTGGCTGCTTGGACCTGGGCGGCCACCATTATGATGTCGTCTTCAACGGGCTACCAGTATGGAATCAGTGGGCCTTACTGGTATGCAGCAGGAGCCACTATCCAAATATTGTTATTCGCAATTATCGCAATACATTTAAAACAAAAAGCACCACAAGCGCATACGTTCTTGGAATTCATCGCCCAACGATTTGACAAAAAAAATCATCGGCTGATGCTGGGATTTGCATTGATGACGAACATCATCGTCACATCGATGATCATTCTTGGCGGAGCGATTACATTGAACCAACTGACGGGGATGAACCTGTACCTGGCCGCATTTCTGATCCCCCTGAGCTTTACGATCTATACGATGATCGGCGGATTGAAAGCCTCGTTCATCGCAGACTATCTGCACACCGTCATTTTATTTATCGTGCTGGCCGTATTGGGCGTAGCGATCTATACCAAGTTCGGCATCACCCCCATATACGAGGGATTGCGCCACCTTCCGGAATCGAAGCAGATGCTGACCATGGCTTCCATCCCCGGGCTGATGTTCGGTGTGATCAACATCGTCGGTAACTTCGGCACCGTTTTTGTCGACCAAGCTTACTGGCAAAGAGCGATTGCCAGCACTGATCGGGCCGCTTCCAAGGCTTTCATTTACGGAGGTCTCGCCTGGTTCTCCATTCCATTCGCCGTCGCCACCATTCTGGGGGTGAGCGCGGCCGGACTGGGGATCGCCGTACCGACACCGGATTCCGTGGCTCCCATCATGGCTTCCCATGCATTGGGCACGGTCGGTTCGGTCCTGTTCCTCATCATGCTGTTCATGGCCGTTACGTCGGCGGGATCGGCGGAACTCACCGCAGTAACCAATATTCTGGTGACAGATGTTTACCGCCATTCCATCAACCCCGACGCGGACAGTAAAACCCTGCTCCGGGTATCCCGTTGGATCACGCTTGGTTTCGGAATCGCGATGAGCATCTTTTCCATTTTGCTCTTTTATCTGGGCATCAGTCTGGGATTTGTGTATATGGCGATGGGCATATTCGTCAGTTCGGCGGTCATCCCGGTGGCACTCGGTTTGATGTGGAAACGGACGACCAATGAAGGGGCCTTTTACGGAACGTTGCTCGGTATGATCGGGGGGATTGTGATTTGGCTCTTTTCCGCATATCAACTCACCGGTCTTATCAATGTTGATTCCCTGGGCCAACTGTATCCCATGCTTTTCGGGAACCTTGCTGTTTTCATCGTCAGCGGCATCATCACCATCGGTCACAGCCTGACATCATCCACCGAATTTCAGTTTGAATCGTTGAAAGGCAAATTTAAGAGCTTTGACGAAGTTGCGGAACGGGAGGAAACGGCATGAAAGATCAACGGTTGGCGAAGGAAACCCGATTGTACACACGTTGGGCGACCGGATTGAGTTTGGTGTTGATCGTGATCTGGCCGGGTATCATGTTTGCGACCGGTTACGTCTACAGCTTGTCCTTTTTCAAAGCGTGGGTGGCGTTGGCGTTCGGATGGATGATCGCGGCCGCCGTCTTTATCACGATTCGCCCCCTGATTGAATTGTACAGGGAGTACAAAAGGTGAGCACACCGGCCACCCTGGCTCAGGCCAAGAAGCCTCACGGTCTGAGCAGGGAACCGGTTTCAAGCACCCTCTGTGTGAATTTCGGGTGCTTTCGCGATGCTGGTTCCCATCCACCATATCATTTGTGTCCTTCCCCCGAACGGACTGATCACCGTTCGGGGACATATTTTCATCAATCGCTTTCATCCACGGCATCCTTCAAATATTCTTCCAAAATCCGCTTCCCAAGGTTACTCTTCGGAACAAGCCCAAGATATTTATATCTCCAAATTACCATTCTGTCATAATGATCCGTTTTGGATAAATCCTCGTAACCATATTCGACCTGAAACTTCCCCGAATGATCAAAGACCATCATGAACGTGGTCCACGGCTCATGACCGCTTTGTTGAAACTCATTCCACAAGTTTTTAATCTGATCATAGAATTGATCCACCCGTTTTTCGAACTCTTCCTCGTCCACTTGGAACAACTCGGGAATATCAAAAATTTGCACGGGTTCTTCATTTGATAGTAAAAATAGTTACTTTGTACACCATCCATTCGTTCTCCATATACATATACCTTCGTCCATTCCTCCGGGATCATTTCCATCACCGTTTGGGCGATTGATTGATACATACTGTCCAGTTTTGCATGATCCATCCGATTAACCCCCGCAACATTTTCAAATGTTTCAGTGTCCATACACGTTCACCTGTCTGATACCCTACTTCCGTCTTGTTGTGAATCTCCTTGTATGCTTCGGTTCTTAACGAAACGGTCAGCGTGACTTGCCCCACACCTGAAGCACCAGAGGCACTCCTTGGTCGACATGGGCTTCTCGTTCGTCCGGCGTGGCAACCCATGGCTGAGTTTTCCCGCTCGCTCTTTATAAAAAGAGACCCCGCGCGAACCGAACGGGGTCCGTTTTGTCTTCTCACGCTTTCCCTGCTTGGGGATGATCGTCACTCACCCAATCGGCGGTTTTGGCGTTGGAAATCACATTCTCCACATCTTTGCAGCCCGGGATGACACAGGTCACTGCCGGATGTTTCAGACACCATGCAAGTGCCCACTGTGCTATCCCCATCTCTTCGGGCACTTCATTGTGCCGAACTTCCTCCACCATTTGGGTATTTTTGTCATTTCTTCTTGTAACCGGTTGCGGACATCATTTTGCCGAAATACCACACCCAGTCGATAGTTGTCGCTCAAAAGCCCGCTGACCGGCGGCACCCGTGAAAGTACACCAAGACCTTGCCATTACCAGGAAGGAAATACCCGTTCTTCCGGTTTTCTGCACGTCCTCCGGCGACAATGATGGGTCTGGTTCATATGACCATGGAACTGATGACCGAATTTGATCGCTATCATCCCATCCTGTCTTTCCCGTTGGATTGATTTCCCGATGAAAGATTCGGACAAATGATCGCCGTAGCATTCAGCCGTGTCGATCAGGTTGATCCCCTTTTCTTGCCGTGGCCAAAATCCGGTCGACTTCAACCTGGGTAAACGACTTGCCCCACTCACCGTCGAATTGCCGAGTCCCTACGCCAATAACCGACATGTTCAATCCAGTTTTTCTGTCTGCGGTATTCATCCCAATCACTCCTCGTCCGGTGCATTCAGTTTCCGGAATAACGATTATTTCAAACATTTTGTCAATAATTGAAAGCAAAACCCAGCCATTACTGGGTTTTGCTTTGTTCACTCACCTTCCCCGTCAACCGCGATCCTTGACGGTCCGTTTCTCCTCCAACGCCGGCACCAGTTCATGCGCCACCCGCCAAATGTCGCCTGCTCCCATCGTCATCACGACATCGCCGGGGCGCGTATGTTCGAGCAGGTACTGTTTTACTTCCTCTTTGGTATCAAAATACCGCACGTTGTGATTGCTGTTTTGTCGGATCAACTCCGCCAACCGCTCCGCGGTGACACCATCGATCGGCTTTTCCCCCGGCGGAGCGTAAATGCGATTGATGATCACTTCGTCTGCTTCACCGAAAGCGCGGCTGAATTCATTCATCAACAGATGCGTTCGGGAATAGCGCTGGGGCTGGAAGACCACCACGATCCGCCGGTTCAGCGCCTGGGTTGCCTGGATGGTCGCCCGTATTTCCGTCGGATGGTGTGCGTAATCATCCACAACCAAAATGTTGTCCACTTCCCCGATCACCTGGAAGCGCCGTTTGGCCCCGCTGAATTGTGCAATCGCCCGTGCGGCTTCTTCGAATGGCACGCCCGCATGCATGCATGCGATGATTGCGGCCATCGCGTTAGCCACATTGTGAAGACCGGGAACGTTCAGTTTCACTTCTCCGAGCGGGGTGTCCCCTTTTTTCATGGTAAACGTGATTTGACGCAGGTGCTGACGGATCCCTTCCGCCGTATAATCAGCATTTTGGTGTAATGCATACGTAACCACACGGACGTCCAAATCCTTCACCATCTCGCGCAGGTGCGGGTCATCCATGCACAACACGGCCAGCCCGCCCGGTTTCACTTGGCTCAAAAATTGGCGGTACGCCCGTTTCAGATTGTCAAATTGTCCTTCGTAATTTTCCAGATGATCCGGTTCGATGTTGGTGACCACAGCCACTTCCGGGTAATATTCCAGGAACGTACCGTCGCTCTCGTCCGCTTCGGCGACGACAAAATCGCTTTTGCCAGCCTTGGCGTTGCTGCCGAGTCCGACCACTTCCCCGCCGATGATGAACGAGGGATCGACGCCGCAAATCTCCAGTGTTTGTGCGATCATGGACGAGGTGGTCGTTTTCCCGTGCGCGCCGGCCACGGCAATCCCCTTTTTGTCATTGAGCAGACGGGCCAGCATTTGGGAACGGTGCAATACCGGAATCCCTTTTGCTTTTGCGGCTTGCAGCTCCACGTTGTCCATCGCGATACTGGAGGAGTAGACAACCACGTCCGGCTCCCCGACCTGCGCTGCATCATGACCGATATGGACGACGGCACCCCGTTTGACCAGATTTTCCGCCAATTTGTTCATGGCGACATCCGATCCGGTCACTTTGACCCCCTGATCCAACAATACACGGGCGATCGCGCTCATGCCGTATCCGCCGATCCCGATAAAATGAACGTGTTTGGTCTCGTTCATCCTGCCCACCAACCTTTATCCTTGATTTTCCCCTGATACCACATGCTTGCGAATGTCGGACACGAGAAACAGTGATCCCGTCACCATGATGAGATCATCCGCGGACGCCCGTTGTCGCAGGTGGTTCAGTCCTTGCTCCGGCGTGTCGGCCGTTTCCACTTCCGCGGAAGTAAGTGACCGTACCAACCCGGCGAGCCGTTCCGCTTTCATCGCTCGAGGGTGATCCGCCTGTGTGATGACGATATGTTCAGCCAGCTGCACCAACGGTCGCAGCACCCGTTCCACCTCTTTGTCTTCCATCACGGAGAGCAACAAGTGCAATCGCCGGTATGTCAGTTGCTTGGACAGAAACGCCGCCAACGCTTCCGCTCCTTCCGGATTGTGTGCGCCGTCCAGCCAGATTGGCGGATCATCCGCCACTTTTTCCAATCGTCCGGGCCATTGCACCTTGGAAAATCCGGCCAACACATCTTCGTCTTCCAATACCGTGGCGTAAAACTGACGCAACACTTCCAGGGTCATCATCGCCGTGGCTGCATTTTTCACCTGGTGCTCTCCCGCCAGCGGAATGGTGATCTCCTCCAATGTCCGATACATATTGCGGAATCGGATACGCTGATGTGACGGCGTTGATTCGATCATTTCCGCGGCATAATCCCGCCCGATCAGATACAGGGAGCTTCGACCCGTTTTCACCTTTTCTTCGATCACCCGCACGGCGGTCTCATCCTCACAACCGCACACCACGGGTACACCCGGCTTGATGATGCCGGCTTTCTCCTCTGCGATCTGAGATAATGAATCCCCTAATAAATGTATGTGATCATGCCCGACATTGGTAATGACCGACACCAACGGATATACCACGTTGGTCGCGTCCCACCTGCCTCCAAGCCCCGTCTCCCAAACAATAAACCACGGCAGGGCTTCTTTGGCGAAATAACAAATCGCCAGCAACGTCCAAAATTCAAACGGCGAAGGTTGTCCGACGCCGGATCGGATCATTTCCTCGACAACGGGTTTCAGCTCGTTGGCCCAGCGTACGAACGATTCCTCAGAGATGTTTTCTCCGTCAAAACGAATGCGTTCGCTCCAATGCATCAGATAGGGAGACGTAAACATCCCCACCGGATAACCGGCCTGTTCAAGCACCTTGGCGACCATCGCCGCCGTTGAGCCTTTGCCGTTGGTCCCGGCAATATGAATCCATTTCATCCGGCGCTCCGGATGCCCCAACCGATCCAGCGCCCATTCCATCCGGTCCAGTCCCGGTTGGATCGCTTGCACACACGTTTCATCCATCCAGCGAAACACGTCTTCAGCGGTGACAAACCGTTGATCCATCCTGACCGTTCCCTTCCGTCGACGACTCTGTTGTTGGGAGTGAAAGGGCAGGGGAAGCCTACCCTTTCAACTCGTTCAACCGTGCCAATACCTTTTCGCGTTTTTCGCGATACTCTTCCCCTTTACGCCGCTCTTCTTCCACAACGTGCTTCGGTGCCTTGGTCACAAATCCCTGGTTGGACAATTTTTTCTCCACCCGCGCCACTTCGGCATCCAGCTTTTTCAACTCCGCTTCCAGCCGGGCGATCGTTTGGTCGATATCGATCAAGCCCGCCAGCGGCACGAACACCTCCGCACCGGTGACCACCGCGGTCATCGCTTTGTCCGGGCGGGTGACGTCTTCTCCGACCGTGACCCGTTCCGCCCCGCACAGCCGGCGAATGGCCGCTTCGTTTTGCCGGATGGCCGACAACACCTCGGCATCGGCGCGGATCAGGAGTTCCACTTGCTGTTTGACCGGCACTTCCATCTCCGCCCGGATATTGCGCACCGAGCGGATGATCTCGATCAGCACCTGCATGTCCCGCACCGCTTCCGGTGCTTCCCACTCCGCAGACGGTTTCGGCCACTCGGCCACCGTGATGCTCCGACCGGCCGTCGGCAGGTGCTGCCAGATTTCCTCCGTCACAAACGGCATAAACGGATGCAGCAGGCGCAGCGATTGATCCAGCACATACGCCAAAACGGAGCGTGTCACCCGTTTGGCTTCTTCGTCTTCACCGTACAGCGGGAGTTTGGCGAACTCGATGTACCAGTCGCACAACTCGTCCCAGATAAAATTGTAAAGGACTCGCCCCACTTCGCCAAATTCATAGCGTTCCAACAGGCGGGTCGCTTCTTCAATCGTTTCGTTCAGCCGGTGCAAAATCCAGCGATCCGCCGTGGAGAACGGGCCGGTCAGCTTCAATTCCTCCGCCGAAACACCGTCCAGATGCATCAGGGCAAAACGGGACGCATTCCAGATCTTGTTGGCAAAGTTCCGAGCCGATTCCACGCGCTCCCAACGGAAGCGTTGGTCATTGCCGGGCGTACAGCCGGTGGCCAGCATAAACCGCATCGCATCGGCACCGTACTTGTCGATCACTTCCATCGGATCGACGCCGTTGCCGAGTGACTTGGACATTTTGCGTCCTTCGGCATCCCGCACCAGACCGGTGATCAGCACGTCGCGGAACGGTTTTTGTCCCGTAAATTCCAACGCGGTAAAGATCATGCGGGCCACCCAGAAGTAGATGATGTCATACCCGGTGACCAATACGTCCGTCGGGAAATAGCGCTTCAAGTCTTTGGTCTCGTCCGGCCACCCCAACGTGGAGAACGGCCACAGCCCTGAGCTGAACCAGGTATCCAGCACATCCGGGTCCTGCTCCAGATTCCGGCTGCCGCATTTTGGACAGGTTTTTGGCTCTTCGCGCGCCACGGTCATTTCGCCGCAGTCGCCGCAATACCAGGCCGGGATGCGGTGACCCCACCACAATTGTCGCGAAATGCACCAATCGCGCACGTTTTCGATCCAGTGCAGATAAATCTTTTCAAACCGCTCCGGCACAAACCGGACCCCTTGACCCGACCGGGTTTGTTCGATGGCCCGTTCGGCAAGCGGCTTCATCCGCACAAACCATTGCGTGGACAGATACGGCTCCACCACCGCGCCGGATCGTTCGCTGTGCCCGACGGAATGCACGTGTTCTTCGATATGGACAAGTACGCCCTGTTCCTGCAGATCCTGAACGATGCGCTTCCGGCACTCGAACCGGTCCAACCCTTGGTACGGTCCCGCGTTCTCGTTCATCTTGCCTGTCTCGTCCATCACCAACACCTGCGGCAGGTTGTGACGCTGCCCGATCTCGAAATCGTTGGGATCGTGTGCCGGCGTGATTTTCACGGCACCGGAGCCGAACGACGGATCGACATATTCGTCGGCGATGATCGGGATTTCCCGGCCGATGATGGGCAGGATCACCGTTTTTCCGATCAGGTGCCGGTACCGTTCATCTTCCGGGTGAACCGCCACGGCCGTGTCGCCCAACATCGTCTCCGGACGCGTCGTGGCCACTTGGATGTATCCCGTGCCGTCTTTGAGCGGGTACCGCATGTGATACAGCGCGCCCTTCACTTCTTTATGGATCACTTCGATGTCCGAAAGCGCGGTGCGCGCGACCGGGTCCCAGTTGATGATGTATTTGCCGCGATAGATCAACCCTTTTTCATACAAACGCACAAACACTTCCCGCACCGCACGGGACAACCCTTCATCCAGGGTGAAACGTTCGCGCGAGTAGTCCAGCGACAGCCCCATCTTCCGCCATTGATCGCGGATGATCTGCGCATAGTGATGCTTCCATTCCCACACTTTCTCCAGGAATTTCTCCCGCCCCAGATCATGCCGGCTGATACCTTCTTCCCGAAGCGTCGCTTCCACCCGTGCCTGGGTAGCAATTCCCGCATGGTCCATGCCGGGCAACCACAGCGCGTCATAGCCCTGCATGCGTTTGAAGCGGATCAGCACGTCCTGCAGCGTATTGTTGAGCGCATGCCCGATGTGCAGATTGCCCGTGACATTGGGCGGGGGGATCACGATGGTAAACGGCTGTTTGTCCGAATCGGCGTCAGCGCGGAAAAAACCGCCCTCCAACCAGTAATCATACCATTTTTCCTCCGCCGCCTTGGGATCATAGGTCGGCGGCAATGATGCTTTCGGTTGTTCGGCCATGCCTCTAACCTCCTCACTTCCCAAAACAAAATAACTCCTTCCATCACAAAGGACGGAAGGAGTTGTTTCCGCGGTACCACCTTTGTTCGCCCGTTCGAAGAACGGACGCCCTCAACTCCCGTATCGTGGGAAAACGGTTCGGCCTACTGCCGGTCGGGTTCAGCCGAACAGCTCCAGGGGGACGTTCACCGGCTCCGCCTTGGGAAACCTTCCAGCCTCAGGGTTTCCCTCTCTTGAAGGCGAACGACCGACTACTCTTCCCTGTCATCGCCGCTGGGTTTCATGATAGTTGTGAGTCGTTCTCTCCAGTGTAACACTGTCTCGTCATCTTATTCTACAATGCACGGGACGGACACGTCAAATCCCGCAAGTGACTTGCCCCACACGGCTGAGGCACCGGAGGCACTCCTTTGGTCACCGTGAGCTTCTCGTTCCCTCTGGCGTGGCAACCCACACCCATCGACGCATGCTTCGTCCAAGCCCGGGGGATTTTCCTCACACATTTTCGTTCTCATATTCATTTTCGGTTTTTTCCCAATATTCAGCCTGATTGTACCAAATTTTTGTCGGACTTGCGAGAGGGCTGAATCCCTCCCGCGTCCGACGCTTGCTTCTGCTTTCCCACTCACTTTTTATAAATAAGACAAGTCCAAATGCGATCTTACCGAACCATACCAAACGCCCGCTCGACACTTTCCATCATCAGACCGGGATTGGCGAGAAACGCCAGCAACAATACCGTGCACAACAGCATCACACTGAGAAAGATAATAAACAACACCCCGCGATAGGCACTCTTGACCATCGACTTGACCACGCTCAATCCGAAAACCCCCTTTGGTCCCTGACGACGATTTTCTCTCTTATATTTTGTTCTTTTCCGCTCGTATTGTCCAGCCATGAAAACAAAAACGGGCGAAAAAAGAAGTGCCCGCACACAGGGACACTTTTTGCATACGATTTGACTGAAGGAAACTTTTTTCACACAGAGAAACATATGTGTCCCCATGCCAATCTTTTATGAAAGCAGGGAATTCCATGTTTCGCACGTGTCTTTGGATACTGGCATTGGCGTTGCCCATCAAAGCATGCGAGATGTGTTTGCAAAAATGGCTGAAACAAAGACATCGGCGATGAGATGAAGAAACAAAAAAACACACCATCATCATGATGGTGAGCGCTCTGCTTGTCTTGAATCGCTTTCGGCACCATTTCCACCTGACTCTGGGGAGTATTGGGTATAATGTTTGCTTTGTCTTCCCAAACAAGAGCACACAACCAGGGCTCGAACCTTCAAGCGCAGGACGCGGGCAATGTACACTCGCTTAAAAGAAATTACCCGCGCATGACTTGCTGCGCGTTTCGAATCGATCCTCCGGGAGAACGCAGCCGCCCGAACAAATGAGAAAACAGTCCCCCGAATCCAAGGATTATATCCCATAAATCTCTCTTCCGATTCCTTCCATTTTTTGTATGGTGTTCTGAATATCCTCCTTGGTTGTGCGTGGATTGATCGTACACAAACGCAAAACGGTTCGACCTTTTAATTCCGTTGTACTGACCATGGCATAACCTTCGCGGATCATCCGATTGACAATCTGCTGCTGCACCTTGTCAATCATCTCTTCATGCATAGAATCAGGAGCAAAACGGAAAGTAACGACTCCCAACTGTGCCGGCGATACCACATCCCAATAAAGGGACCGACGCAAGGTTTTCTCCGCCGTTTCGGCCATCTCTAAACCGTGACTGACCGCCCTGCGAAAGGATTCGATACCAAACATCTTAAATGACATCCACAACCTTAACGCACGGAAACTGCGGGTAAGCTCGATACCGTAATCGCAGAAATTGACTTCCGTTTCCTTTCCTTCAACATCTCGCAAATACTCGGGGAGAATGTGAAAGGTCATCTTTAAATGTTGACTGTCCCGAACGAGTATACATCCCGTATCGTAAGGTTGAAACAACCACTTGTGAGGATCGATCGTCAATGAGTCTACTGATTCAATTCCTTTCAGCAGTTTTCGCCCTTGATCGCTCAGGATTGCCGGGGCACCATAAGCACCGTCAGCATGAAGCCATAACCCTTCCCGGTTACAAATCTTCACCAAGGTTTCCAAAGGATCCACAGCCCCTGTGTTGGTTGTGCCTGCATTCGCGATGACGCAAAACGGTTGTTTTCCCTGTGATCGATCTTTTTGAATCTGCACCTCCAGCTCGGGGGCTGATAGACGAAAAGCCTCATCTGAAGGTATTCTTCGAATCTGTTCCTGTCGAAACCCCAGGATTTTCAAGGCCCGTTCCACAGAGGAGTGAGTTTGATCGGAGAAATAAACGGTAGCGCGTTCCGAAGGACCGCCCAGCTTCACCTGCCGAGCCACTGCTAATGCCGTCAAATTCGCCATGGAACCACCACTGACAAACAATCCCCCTGCCGTTTTCGGAAGACCGAACAGTCGGGCAATCCAATCTACAGTAACCCGCTCGACCTGGGCCGGACCTGAAGCCTCCAACCAAGTTCCTGCAAACACATTCAATCCGCTGGCTAAAAAGGTTGCCAGCGTTCCAATATAATTGCTCGGGCCTGGAACAAACGCAAAAAAACGGGGGTGATCCAGATGCATGATCTGAGAAAAAACGACTTCATCCAGCTGTTGCATGATTTTTTCAAAAGAAATGCCTTGCTCGGGAAGTGATTCGCCCAACGCTTTTTCCAATTGGGCAGGACTGCTGTTTCTTGTCACCGGTTTGTCCGGCAACTGACAAAGATGATCCACAATCCGATCGACCACTTGATACCCCATCTTCCGCATCTCTTCCGGGGTAAAGTGCAACTTTTCGTTCATGGATTCTTTCCCCCATTTGATACCGATCTCCACCGGATACTGCATGATCTGCCTTTAACCGGAACACATCGACTCCTTGACGACCGGCTTCTTACTCGCCATCATTTTCAGTAGCCTTTCAATATGTATTCACTCTTTTTCAATTGTGCAGAAATAGATCGGAAACCGCCGCTTTAAACTCATATTATCACGGAAAGCCACGTGCTTGGTCGCATAATATGATGATTGGAGCAACGGACAACGATTACTTCGCTTCCTCCTTGCAATGCCCTGATCCTGAAACTGGAGCGGAACCATCACAGCGCAACGGGGGGTGCCGCCGTCACAATTGCCATCAAATCGATGCGATCCCCTGGTTGACATCTTGCTCGGAGTGGGTTGCACAGAGCTATCCAGCATCGTTTTGAGGTTAAAATGGATATACGGGTACAATTGTACCCGTATAGAGTGTCGACAAAGGTGATTTGCCCCACACGACTGAAGCACCGGAGGCCTTCTCGCTTCATCCGGCGTGGCAAGCCGCATCCACCCATAATCGCTTCGTCCGTCCAAGCCTGGGTGATTTTCGTAACGAGTTTTCTCTCGCATCGTAGCTTTCAGTGTTTTCGCACTTCTCGACTCCATTGTACCAAAATTCTGTCGGACTTGCGAGAGGGACAAAACCCTCCCGCGTCCGACGCTCGCTTTCATTCCAACCCTGAAGGACCGGGTTTTCCCGCTCGATCTTGATAACAGAAAGATAACAGATCAGCAGTGTCAACCTCTCATCCTGATCATTGTGTGTCAACATCATTGTGTGTCAACTTTTTTGGCTCGGGTTAAGACGACCCCGGTCTTTCGCGTTTTTCTCCCGCTCCCCTTTTTACTCGGCCAAAGCGAACGGATCAACGACTGCAACCATCTGAGATGGGCGATCTCCTCTTCCCAGCGCCGAATCGCGATCGTTTCCTCGATCCGGTCCGGCATCTCATAATAGCGGGCAAGCAATCGAAGCGGCCGCTCGGGATACGCCAAATAGAGAGCCAACAGCTTTTTTTCCTTTCCGCTCAGCTTCCATCTCTCTTCATAACGGGTCAGGTAGAATTGCGGCTCTTTCTCGTGATCCAATCGCTGGGAAAATCGGCGGAAAAACGCACCCAGATCGCGAACCGGACTGTCAACAGCTGCATGATCCCAGTCGATCCACACCCACCCGTCGTCTTTTTTCAACAGGTTGCTGGGATGAATCCGACCGTGACACAAAGTATATCTCGGCGCGATCCCTTTATCCGACTGCATGAATTTTTCCATCCCCTTCACTGCAAAACGCAGTGCCTTGTCCACATATTCCGCATCAGCCGCAAAAGCATGATCAAACGGGGAACGAAATGTTCGGCTCTCCATCACTTCCCGGTATTCGCACAATTTTTCCAACTTGTCCTTCCAAACTTGCAGGCGTTCGGCATCGATGACCTGTTTCTGCTCCGATTGTTTCCCGACAACCGGGAACGCCGAACGGTGAATGTGTGCCAACATGGTCGGCAATTCTTCAATGGGAACCGTTTCCCGCAAGCCGGCGTCGCTTTCCACCCACGGAGTGGCGTACCAAACCGCATCTGTTGTCTGGACGAAAGGTTCCCCATCAGATGTGTTCACCCATGGCAGAAATATCTCCTGGCCTTTGGCGTGAACCGTTTCCATCACCTTGTGCAACCAAGCGAGCCGATCGGCGGAACAAGACGATTTTTTCAATGCAAATATGCCATCCTCCGTCTGGACGCGCAATACACCTTCGACGGGTCGTACTTGCAGGGGAACCCATCCGTACCGTTCAAACACTTGTTCCAATACCGCTCGCTCTTCAGGCAAATGAATGCGCACACTCCTCCCCCCTTTTCAAATAAAATCAGCCACTGCCGCCAAAAGTACGGCAGTAGCTCAAATGGTCCCTTTTGATCGTTCACGACTCGTTCAACCGAATTTTTTGCGGGATGTGGATGATTTGACCCTCTTTCAATCCTTCCTCTTCCAATTGATTCACACGGATCAACTGACTGGCCAACACATCGTACTTTTCAGCGATGGAGTCGATGGAGTCTTCTTTTTGCGCGATCACCATTTTGAGTTTGACGAATTTCTCTTCCCCTTCACCGATCAACCATTTGGCCCACTCCAACTGCGTGGCTGGTTTCTCCTGATTTTGTTCCACCTGGTCGCTTGTTTCCTCTTCATGCGTTTCCACTTCATCAGCGTATTCCGTCGGTTTCTCTTCCCCATGGTCTTTGAACAACTGCACATTTTTCGGCCATGCCGGCTCTTCCTGATTCGTTTCCCATTGATTGCTCGGAGCAAAATCGGGAGGGGGATCCGCTGGCCACGTTGGTGGATGCTCCGGTTTTCCCAACAGGCGATCTTGAAACCGAAAGGATGACGGTTGCTGCTCTTTTTGGCGTTGGAACCCGACTTTCATTTCCCGCTGGCGAAAGGCCGGTTCCTCGTCTTCCGATTCGTTCTCCTCCTGATTCTCCGTGACACCCTCCTGATTCTCCGCGACACCCTCCTGATTCTCCGCGACATCTTCAGACTCGTAGGGTTGCAATTTGGCCACGGGATCGTCCGCGTTCCATTCCGGTTCGCGTTTTTCCCCATCGGACGCGTGAGGCGACTCCGCCTCTTCTTCCGGTTCGCCGGAGGATCGGATCGATACATCCTCCGCATGTGAACGGGTTCCCCAACCGTATTGGCTGTCAGGATCGCGATAAGCCGGTCGTGCATCATGGGGATGAGCCATATGTTCAAACTGATACGTCGGTGGCTGTGACGAGGCTGTTTCGTACGATTCCATCTGTTCTTCCGGAGAGGAAGGGGTAAAGCCGGAGAATGTGGGACTGTCTTCGGATGTTTCTCTCTCCGATTGCTCTTCCCGCGGCGGTTCGGGAATAAATCCGTCAATCGCCAGTACCGCTTCGATTTGCAGTTCAAATGGCGACAACACACGGTAATCGAACGATTCCACCTCGGCGGAGATATGGTCCAGTGCGGCGCGGTTGGCGGGCAATGTGATCTCGACAGGGATGACGTACGCCAGTTTCTCCGTCTCCTCCCCCTCTCCCTCCGCTTGTTCCTGTTCGGTTCCCCCGGACAATTCCGTTTGCTCCGCCGCTTGTTCCCCGGACACCATCCAGTCGTCTCCCCTGTACCGACCATTCAAACGAAGGTATCCGCGGATTTTCAAGTGCGATCCATGGTTTTCGATCTCCACATCGGGCGTCAAATCCAGTTCCAACAAATCACCGATCCCGGGCTGTTGGGGATGGAGCCGAACTTTCTCCAAGATATCAAACCTCAGTTGACTGTATTGATCGTCCGCCATGCTCTCCCTCCTTACACAGACAGATCTTGCCCGAAACCGCCGCGACCAACGGCGCATGTGATCTTTTCCGGGCGAAACCACAGATTTTCGACGGTACTATCTATATGCGCCCAGGCAGTGGATATAACCGGGTCGAAGACAAGAGCGGCGAGATCAAAGAAAAGGCGGATGAAACGAAAAAGAAAAAAGCCAAGCGTGACAAATCACGCTTGGCGAAGACTGACGCAGCGTTCCACAAACAGATCACTCCCGATCATGAAACTGTGCGCCATGTACCCACTCTGCTGTTTCAGCACAGCACAAAGAATGGTCATGAGAAAAGGGCGAAACTTCTCTTCAGATGATGTCCGGAATACAGCAAGTGCATTCATCGCGAAATGGCGAACCGAAGCGGCATCCGCTTCAAGTGCAAACAGTGCGGATACACCGTCAGCACTGATCTGAAAACAGGGCGATCCACATCGCCAAAGCCATTCCAGGGTTGGTAACCCGGCACACCGGTAATACCACGGGCACTTCCGTTGGTCGCAGGTGTCCGCCCATCCGGGTACGTGCGAACCGGGCGGGACGGGCTGATGACACAGCCCTTAGCTTGAGGGTTGCCCGAAACAGAAACGGACTGAGGACGTTCACCACTCAAGAATCCCACGGCGACCATAGGGAGTGCCTGTGGTACTTTGGCCTCAAAGTTGTTTCAACGCATTCCGGTTGGCTTCGATCGTCCGTTCAATATCTTCGTCACTGTGCGCACAGGAGACGAACATTCCCTCAAACTGAGACGGCGGCAACAGAATCCCCTGTTCCAGCATGAGTCGGAAATAACGGGCAAACCGCTTGGTGTCGGATTGTTTGGCCTGGGTGTAGCTGACTACTTTTTCTCCTGTGAAGAACAAACACACCATGGAACCTACCCGGTTAATATGGTAGGGAATTCCCGCTTCTTCCGCGTTTTGCCGGAATCCTTCCTCCAAACGGGCCGCTTTGGCTTCCAATTGCTCATAAATACCGGGTTTGCCCAACTCCTTCAATGTGGCGTATCCGGCAGCCATGGCCAACGGATTGCCGGAGAGTGTTCCCGCTTGATACACGGGACCGGTCGGAGCCACCATCTCCATAATTTCACGTCGACCGCCGTATGCCCCGACAGGCAAGCCGCCACCGATCACTTTCCCCAGGGTGGTCAGATCCGGCATCACTCCGTACTTGCCCTGCGCACAGTGATAATCGACCCGAAAACCGGTCATGACTTCATCGAAAATCAACAGGGCACCGTAATGCGAGGTCAACCGGCGCAATCCCTCCAGAAAGCCCGGCTCGGGCGGAACGACACCCATGTTGCCCGCCACCGGTTCCACGATCACCGCGGCGATATCGTGGCCGAACTTCTGGAAGGCGACGCGGGCGCTGTCCAAATCGTTATAGGGGACGGTCAATGTGTGCTGCGCCGTATTCTCCGGTACACCGGGACTGTCCGGCAACCCTAATGTCGCCACACCGGAACCGGCTTTGATCAACAAGCTGTCAGAATGACCGTGATAGCTTCCCTCAAATTTCAAAATCTTGTTTCTGCGTGTGTATGCACGCGCCAACCGCAATGCGCTCATTGTCGCCTCAGTACCGGAATTGACCATCCGGACCACTTCCACGGACGGCACGATCTCCGCCACCAATTGGGCCAGTTTTACCTCGATCTCCGTCAGCGCACCGAAGCTGGTCCCTTTTTCCGCTGCGGCTTTGACCGCCTCCACCACGGACGGGTGGGCATGACCCAGGATGAGCGGTCCCCACGAACAGATATAATCGATGTATTCGTTCCCATCCACATCCCATACCCGGCTGCCTTCGCCGCGCTCCAGCACCACCGGGTTCATCTCTACGGATTTGAACGCGCGAACCGGGCTGTTCACCCCGCCAGGAATCACTTTCACCGCTTGTTCATAATAGGCAATCGACCGCTGAAATCCCTTATGCAAGCCACATCACCTCTCAAACGGTATTGTACCGCAAATCCTGGCATAACACACGAGGGGAGGAAAGAGGTTTTTGTCCGTTTGGTGGATGATTACCGATTCATCGCGGAGCCGAGCCGCAAGATATTCACTTGCGTTCCCTATATAAGCTGAAAATCACTTCTAATTGGATCAGGAGAGATCACTTTTGAAAAAAGAATGGCTCTGAGTTCCGCTCCGCTGTTGGTGCTGGAGCGAAAAGTCAGAGCCGAAACCAAACGATGAGCGCCTTTCACGCCCATGCGGTTCAGTAAAACGGATGCCACTCCCCACTTGCAAGAGACCGTTAAATGAACCGCATCACTTCATGACACTCATTGGATTGATCTTTTTCCCGTCTTTGATCACTTCCAAATGAAGAATCGGGTATTTTGCCCGCACTCTGCCAGTCTTGCCCATATTGCCGACTTTTTTCCCCTTTTTCACTTTTTGACCCTGTAATACACTGATTCCGCTGAGATGGGAATAGACACTCACGTAACCGTCTCCATGATCCACCATCACGTGCCATCCGTAGGCGCACTTCGCATCTCGTTTTACCCTGATCACTTTCCCGTCCCCGATGCTGCCAACGAAACCTTTGTCACGCTTGTATCGCTGATAGTCGATCGCCCGGTGCTGTTTCCCGTATTTCTGCGTGATATACGTACCGGATAAAGGCTGTGAGAAAGATTTCGCTGCCCAGACGTGCGAAGTACCCGCACCGACCAACAAAGCCGCGGTCACCATCAGGGATGTGATCCAATGTTTCACAACATCACCTCATCATAATAGTGGATTTTTCCACTAAACCCCTATAAAGGGATTTAAGTGATGACGAGGGGTTATTTCCCTTATGCCGCCGTGGTTAAACCCCTTTTTTCAGAGGAGGTTCTTTTTTATGAAAGCAGGTTTTTACTTCCGATAATGTATTGGTATCGGAAGTAAAAAGGAGTGCAGTCGGAAGAGGACTTTGAGATGTCCCGCCAGCAATTGATAAAAAGGTACGCTAAGCACGAAAACCCTTCATTTTGAACGTAATTGCATACGCTAAGGATCGTTCTGTGATGAAAAATTCAAGGGATATTCCCCTTTCTAAGCACGGCGTTTATGTCATGCACTATCTGCAAAAGTGGCGTTGAAAGGCTATTTTCACGTCGGAGAGTGATTTCTCGGGATCAATTTTAGTCTTGTACACAACCTTAACAGTAAGGGAATGGTGGCGACTCCAGCCCAGACTTTCACCCTGCACAATATTTATAACTTTACAGTTATATAACCAATAGGTAATATAAAAACCATGAGGAGTTCAATCTTTGAAGTAATGGCTGAACCCAATCGTCGGCGAATACTTGATCTTCTGAGAGAACGTGAACGTTCTGTGGGAGAACTTGTCAAAGAGACCCGACTTAGTCAACCCGGAATCTCTAAACATCTTCGGGTCCTTCGCGAAGCCGGGTTGGTTGAGGTTCGCCAAAAAGGACAAAAACGCGTGTACCATTTACGCGCCGAACCACTAGTAGAAATCGATAACTGGCTTGAGCCGTATCGACGGTTCTGGTCCGAAAATCTGGATGCTCTTGAAAAACATCTAAACGGGAAGGACAAACATTCAACAGACGCAGCGCTCCCCGAGAAGAAAGGATGATCCCATGAATTTTGAGTCGAATGCCAAAATACGTGTCACCCGTCGCTTTAGCGCATCGCCGGAGCAAGTTTTCGAGGCTTGGCTGGATCCTGAGATGATCGGCAAATGGATGTTCGGCCCTGCTCATCCTGAACGTGAAGAAGAAGTCGTGCGAATCTCTCTCGATCCGCGTGTGGGAGGCTCGTTCTCTTTCGTTGTGCGTCGACAAGGACAGGAAATTGACCACGTAGGGGAGTATCTTGAAATCGACCGGCCTCGCCGCCTCGTGTTCACCTGGGGAGTGGCGGACGTGGGGGATAGCAGCCGTGTCATCATCGACATCGTTCCGCTGGAGAAAGGGTGCGAGCTCACATTGACCCACGAATTGCACCCAAACTGGGTAAACTTCGCAAGCCGCGCCGAGGCCGGCTGGACCAAGATGCTCGACGTTCTAGCCGAAACACTCAGTTAGGGGAAACTAATAAACAAAACCCGGAACCCTTAACACACAGGGTACCGAGCTTTTTTAGCCGTGCCCCTTTGATTTCATAGAAAGATGCTGATGTTTTCACCAATAATCTTTTGAGAAAACCCCGAACGGGAATCTGATCATCGTTCAGTGACATCCTCCATCAAATCTTCTTCCAAAATTCTCTTGACTAAACAGAAAGGAGCCCATTTGAAGGCTCCCTCGATTTCGCGACACCATCGTCATTCGCCTCCGCCATGCACCGTGCAACCGGAGTTGCAAAACCGGTGACGGAGCGGTTCTTCACAGACGTTATTGCACCTGTACTTCTTGGGCGCTGTTTTTCACGTCTTCCGGTACGGTGATCGTTCCGTTGAACTCACCAACCAGATTCATTTCCGTTTTTTGACTCGCCTTCAACACACCGCTGGCGGAAGGATCATTGATCGGGATGTCCATTTTGATCTCTTGCACCACTTTGGTCTGTTTGAAGGTCTTTTTGTCGATGGTGATTTTTTGCGTAAATTGATGCAGTTTGATTTGAGCGGCATCCACGGGGACACCCGCCTGCTGAAGCTGCGGCAGCATCGCAGCCTTCACTTCCTCCAGGAATACGTCCTTAATTTTGTGAGTGGTTTGTTCGTTTACGTTGATCTCCAATAGGTAGGCGTCCGCTGTCTCCGTCATTTTCAGCATTTTCTTTTCTTCCGGTGTTTGCAGCTTACCGAGCAACTCTTCCAGCTTTTGCAACGCTTGGTTCGGATTTTGTGAATTGTCGGCGGAACCGAGATCCGGCGCTTTCGATTTAATCCAACCGCTTCCGTCGACCGTCTGCTGATAGATTTCATTGCCGACCAGATACATTTCTCCGGTGATTTGCTGTCCTTCACTATGAATCGTTGTCGTCGTATGCATTGCCTGCGGTTTATTGGTCATCTCCAGTTTGGCCTCGATGGTTTGATCGACGGATTGGGTTTGACCGCCCGCTTCAATTTCGATGGTTTGATTTCCTGTTGCTTTGTAGGAAAATCCTTTCGCGTTTTCGGCGGCATGCTCTGCTTTGATCAGCACTTCCTTGGGCGTCAGCTTTTTCATGCCCTCGGCGTCGATGTTGAGTTGTCCACAACCCGAGACGAGAACCAGAATCATGGCAGAAACAAGCAACCAATTCCACTTGCGACGCATCACAGTCTCCCTTTCTTTTTTGGATGATTGCCGACTCCCTTTGAAGTACTAATAAAAAAATCAAGACTTTATCTCAACTTCAAAAGGAGACTTTACCATTTTATCACAAAGTTCACTAACCGTCATGCAGAATTTGCGATTTTTATTCTTTTGTCCATATTCCCCCATTTCCATAGAAAAAAAGTACTAGAATGCATCTGGAAAATTCTGTTCACACAGCCTCCTTAACGAAACGTCCCGTATTGACACTCCACACGGCTAAAGTACCACAGGCACTCCCTATGGTCGCCGTGGGATTCTAGGGAGTGTCTGGTATTGTCCACAGTGTTTTCCCGGCTCGCTCCACCTGCGCCCTGCAGGAATGCAGATGATGATCGCTCCGACCCGGTCAACGCAGGTCGCGGGCAAAGTACGCTTCGCTTGGAGGAAATTGCCCGCGATTTCAATCCTGCGCTTCCCGAGTCTTCGCTCAGTCAGGGCTTGGTCAGTCGCTCGTCCGGGAAAACATTGCTCCCTTACGGAATGAAATGACCAGACACGCCCCAGAGTGGCAAACGCCCTCAGTCCATTTCTGTTTCGAGCCCCCTCAATCTAAGGCTGTGTCATCAGCCCGTCCCACCCGGTTCGCATGTACCCGGACGGGCGGCACATCTGCGACCAATGGAAGTGCCCGTGGTATTACCAGTGTGCCGGCTTTGGCGATGTGGATCGCTCCACTCAGAACAGCGCGGATGGTGTATCCGCACTGTCTGCACTTGAAGCGGATGCTGCTTCGGTTCGCCTTGTCTCGATGACCGCACTCGCAGGTTTGGCTGGTGTATTCGGGGTTGACGATCTCCACCCGAATGCCCGCCATCCCTGCCTTGCAGCGAATCATCTCTTTCAGCCGATAAAACACCCGGAAATGCAGGTAAAGCAAAACACCCCCACCGATGGATCGGCGGGGGTCATCTCCGTGATGTGAACACGTACAGCGTTGAGACACGTCTTCATTCACAGGCCGAAACGGCGGATCACTTTTTCCTCCCACTCATCCGCTTCCGGAGTGAAATAAGAGACGCGGGTTTTTTTGTATTCCTTGGTAGAGTACAAGACGGCGCGCTCGGTAATCCCCGTTTCATCCTCGATCGCCTGCAGAATCGATTCGCACTCCTCCATCGTCCGGCCGTGTACCATGGTAAAGATACTGTACGGCCAATCCGGGTACGTCGGACGTAAATAGCAGTGGCTGACCGCCTTGAAGGAAGCCATTTTCGGTCCGACCTCATCCACCCGATCTTCCGGTACGGCCCAAACGCCCATGCCGTTGAAACGGAAGCCGGCCTTACGGTGATGGAGCACGGCGGCAAAGCGGCGCATCTGTTTCCGGGCTTGCAGATCGCGGCCGGCTTGGAGGAGTTCCTCCGTGCTGATGCCGATATTTTGGGCCCAACGGTCAAACGGCCGGGACTCAATCGGCAGGTCTTTCTGCAGTTCACGAATGACGGCAATGTCGAAGTCGGAGACGGTTTTGGCCGCCTGTTTCCGGTCTTCTTCCCCGTAAGCCGGTTTGGCCTTTGCCTTGGTCTGGTCTTCCTTGCCGGTCATGTCCAGCTGAACGCCGATCTTGAACAATCGGAGCGTGGGCATCAGCCGGATTACATCCACTTCAGCCATTTCGCCCAAGAGCTCCACCGTTTTTTCCAATCCGAGACGGCTGTTCGGGGGCACGGCGATCGTAAACCACAGGTTGTAGTCATGATTGCGCTTGTAGTTATGGGAGACGCCGGGGTGATCGTTGATGATCTGCGCCGCCTCGTCCAGCCGCTCTTCCGGAATTTTGGCCGCCACCAAGCTGGATTGGTATCCGAGTGTGCGCGTATCGAAAATGGCAGAGATCTGCCGGACAATGTCCCCTTTCATCCGGCGAACCCGCTCCATGACATCTTCTTCCGTCGTGCCCACCTTATCGGCTATGGCCAAGAAGGGGCGCTCCACCAACTCGATGCCTTCCTGCAACAGGTTCAGGATTTCCTGATCCAATCGGTCCAACGTTTGTGCGGTCATCCGATCATCCCTCCTCGCAGCCACCGGGCCACATCTTTGGCGTGATAGGTCAGAATCAGGTCGGCGCCGGCACGTTTCATCGCAGTCATCAGTTCCATCACGATACGCTGTTCGTCGATCCACCCGTTTTGCGCAGCCGCTTTCACCATCGCATACTCGGCACTGACGTTGTACACCGCCACCGGCAGATCAAACCGCTCTTTCAACCGGTAAAGGATGTCCAGATACGCCATGCCCGGTTTCACCATGAGCAGATCGGCTCCCTCTTCCACATCGGAAGCCGCTTCCCGCAGCGCTTCCCGTGCGTTGGCCGGGTCCATCTGGTACGTGCGGCGATCTCCGAATTGGGGTGCCGAATGAGCCGCATCACGGAACGGACCGTAGAAGGCGGAGGCATATTTCACCGCATACGACATGATCGGGATGTTGGTGAACCCTGATTCGTCCAGTCCCTGGCGGATGGCGGCGACAAACCCGTCCATCATGTTGGAAGGCGCGATCATGTCCGCACCGGCACGTGCTTGGGAAACAGCGGTTTTCACCAACAGCTCCAGTGAAGAATCGTTGTCGATCTCCCCGTCTTCCACCACGCCGCAGTGGCCGTGGTCGGTGTACTGGCACAGGCATGTGTCCGCGATGACATAGAGCCCGGGATGCCGCTCCTTGATCCGGCGGATGGCCCGCTGGACGATGCCGTTTTCATCATAGGCGGAACTGCCGCAGGCGTCTTTTTCATTTGGCACGCCGAAGATCAAGACGGACGGGATGCCGAGGTCCACCACTTCGTCGATTTCTTCATCCAGCCGATCCAGGGAGAAATGACAGACTCCCGGCATGGACGGAATCTCTTCTTTTACACCGTTTCCTTCCACGACAAACAACGGGTAGATCAAATCCGTCACTTGCACATGGTGTTCCCGCACCATGCTTCGGATTGCCTCATTTCTTCTCAATCGGCGATGACGCGCGAACGGTTTCATCGCAATTCCCCCTTCGTCAGCACTTTCGGCGGATGTTGGGCAATGGCCTCAACCAATCCGTCGATGGTAAAGCGCTCCGCCACCACATCCGGCGTCAGTCCGAGTTCTTCCGCTGTTTGGGCGGTGATCGGTCCGATGCACGCGATTTGCGTCCCTTGGACCAGAGACAGCCAGTTTTCCCGAACGGAACGGATTGCGTCCACGAAATTACGGACCGTGGATGAACTGGTAAACGTAATGACGTGAATGGCACCGTTTTCCAACATGTCGGCCACTTCTTCCGCATTTTCATTGCCGACAACCGTGTCGTAAGCGTCCACTTCCTCCACTTGACACCCCAGTTTCTCCAGTTCGACAGCCAGCACTTTGCGGGCGATGTCAGCACGCGGGAGCAGAATGCGTTCCCCGGCACGAACCAACGGTTTCAGGTGCTCCACCAACGCCTCCGCCTGGTATTTGTCGGGCAGCACCTCAACCAAAAGCCCCTTCTCTTCCAGGGCTTCCGCAGTTTTCGGACCGATCGCCGCGATCTTGGCCCGGGACATCGAACGGATGTCCAGCTTCAGCTCGCGCAAACGGCGGAAGAAATACTTGACACCGTTGACACTGGTGAACACCACCCAGTCATACAAGCCGAGCCGGTTCAACGCTTGATCCAGCAAGTCCTGCCGCTTCGGACGCGTGAGGTGAATCACCGGAAACTCGACTGCTTCTCCGCCCAACGCCTCAATTTTCTCCACCAACGAACTGCTTTGACTGCGTGCGCGGGTCACCAGCACGCGACGGCCGAACAACGGCTTGTTCTCAAACCACTTCAGCTTGTCGCGCAACCGGACCACTTCACCCACAATGATAATGGCTGGCGGTCGGAAGTTGGCTTCCCGGACCTTTTCCACGATGTCCCCCAACGTCCCCGTCAGGACTTCCTGTTCCACGCGCGTGCCCCAGCGAATCAGGGCGACAGGGGTCTCTTCGGAACGACCATGCCGGATCAATTGTTCGCGGATGAACGGCAAATTGCCCACGCCCATCAGGAAAATCAACGTTTCCGAAGCAGTGGCCAATTTGTCCCATCGGATGGTGGATTCCGTTTTTTCCGGCCGCTCATGTCCGGTCACAATGGTGAAGGAAGGGTTGATGTCCCGGTGCGTTACTGGAATCCCGGCATACGCGGGAACGGCAATGGCAGATGTGATGCCGGGCACCACTTCAAACGGGATGCCGTGCTCCGCCAACATCTCCGCCTCTTCGCCGCCCCGACCGAAAACAAACGGATCTCCTCCTTTCAGCCGGGTGACCGTTTTGCCTTCTTTCGCTTTCTCCACCAGCAACCGGTTGATATCTTCCTGTGTCAAGGTGTGCCGGTCCGGCATTTTCCCCACATAAATTCGCTCGGCATCCGGTTTGGCATATCTCAGCAATCGGGGACTGGCCAATCGGTCATACACGATCACATCGGATTTTTCGATCGCTTCCTTCCCTTTGACCGTGATCAGCCCGGGATCGCCGGGGCCTGCTCCCACCAAGTATACGGTGCCTGCGTTCATCTGCTCATCTCCTTTCGCAAAGCCGACAACAATGCTCCCGCTCCCTTTTCCAGCAACTGTTGTGCCAGTGTACGGCCGACTTGCTCCGGCTCCGAACCTTCGACAGTACCGCGTAACACCTTTCGGCCATCCGGGTGCGCCACCATGCCGATCAGACGGATCGATCCGTCCGTTGCCTCTGCGTACGCGCCGACCGGCAAATGACAACCGCCTTCAAATGCACGCAAAAACGCCCGTTCCGCACGAACGGCCCGTTCGGTCTTTGAATCGTTGATCCGCTTCAATCCTTCCAACACTTCAACATCGTCGGCACGACACTGGACAGCCAATGCTCCTTGCCCCACGGCCGGCACCATGATATCCGTCGAAAGCGCTTGCGTGACGCGATCTTGCCAGCCCATCCGGGACAGGCCCGCCACCGCAAGGAGAACGGCGTCAAACTGCCCTTCCTCCATTTTGCGCAGACGGGTGTCCAGATTACCGCGCACCGGTTCCACCGTTACATCGGGCCGATACGCCAATATCTGCGCCTGCCTGCGCAAACTGCTGGTACCGATCCGCGCACCGGACGGCAGTTTCTCCAACGATTGCCCGCTGCGGGTGATCAGGCAATCCCGCGGGTCTTCCCGCTCCGTCACCGCGCCGATCACCAGACCATCCGGCATTTCGCCGGGCATATCCTTCATGCTGTGGACAGCGATATCGATCCGCCCGTCCAACAGCGCTTGTTCGATCTCTTTGACGAAAAGCCCCTTGCCGCCGATTTTGGACAAAGTGACGTCCAAAATGCGATCCCCTTTGGTCACAATTTTTTCCTGTCGCAGCTCCCAGCGGGGATTCGCTTCCCGAAGCCGGTCCATGACCCAACGGGTCTGGGTCAGCGCCAAAGTGCTTTTCCTGGTTCCCACCACTACGGTTCGCATGATCGTCTGTGTCCTCCTCACTGCCCGATCCGAACGGATCACCCGCTGATTTCCGCCGTGGCCGCTTGTTCGATCCAACTCTCCATGCGACGGCGCGCTTCCGCGGGATCGTTTTTGCACAGTGCCATCCATTCCTCATCCACAAGGCGGGCCATCAATTGATGGCGGACAGCCGCATCGGTGATTGTCTCCTGAATCCGTTGGCGCATCTCTTTGAGCAGATTCAGGTAGACCGCGTATTCGGGTCCGTACGCTTTTTCCAACTCCCGGCGGATTTTTTTGGCCAACGTAGGACTGGCCCCTCCTGTGGATACGGCGATTTGCAGTTGTCCCCGACGAAGGGTGGAGGGCACGGTAAAATTGCACAGATCGGGCCGGTCCACCACATTGATCCATGCCCCGCATGCCTGCGCCTCCTCATACACCGCCCGGTTGACCGCTTCCTGGTCCGTGGCGGCAATCACCAGGGTACATCCCGCCGCATCTCCCTTGCGATAGGGACGGGCATGGTACGTAATCTCTCCCTGCTCCGCCCACACTTGCAGACCGGGGGTCACATCAGGGCTGACCACGATCACGTCAGCGCCCCCTTCCAACATCGAGGCCGTTTTTCGCTCCGCCACCGGTCCGCCGCCCACCACGAGGCAACGCCGACCAGTCAAATCCACCATCATCGGATAAAACCGTTTCATCGCATTCGTCTCCCCTACATCCACCGGTGGAATGAAAATCCCGTAACGGAAATCCAATAATTGACCAACGTCGCCAGGAACGACACGACATTCCACCACGCCAGCCGCCGTCCGTGCCATCTCTGTTTCGCCCTCTGATACAAAAGAATCGCGTACAACAACACCACAATCAGAGAGCCGATAATTTTCGGATCGTACCATAATCCGCCGATATTCGTCTGATACGCCCAGATCACACCCAAAATGATCGCCGAGAGCAACAACGGCATCCCGATCAGGGAAAAACCGTATGACAGCCGTTGCAAATGTTCCAAACTGGGCAACAAGCGCAACAGACGGTTCCATTTCTTCTGTTTCAGCAAATGATCTCCAATCAGGTACAGAATCGCGAAAACGGCGGACAAAGAAAAAGCCGCATAGGCCAAAAACGCCATCGTGACATGGACGAACACCAATTCCGACAGGAGCAGTCGGGACAAATGGCGTGACGTGTCACGGGCGACAAAAAAATTGATGGCCAGTACGGCAAACCCCACCAAATTCGCGGAAAACACAACCAAATCCATTCGATACAACCAGTTGATCAACAAGGTGAGCGCCACAATGGCCCACGAGTAGAAAAACAAAGAATCAAACGGTGTCATCAGCGGAAACAGTTCAAAAAGCCGAAAAGCAATAAACACGGTTTGAATCATCCAGACCGCGATGAACAAGGAAAGTGCCAGTTGATTGGCCCGCCGGTTCTTGTGCAGTAAATCCGCAAAGGCAAAAAGGAGCCCTAACGCATAAAGATAAATAATCAGATCATACACCCAACGCTCAGCGAACACGGCGGCCACCCCTTTCGTTCACGAGCGGAACGTCACCTTGCCACCGGCAAAAACCGGATGACGAAGCGGTGCGGCGACGTTTTCCAACGAAGGCGCGTGCGCTTGTTTCGGTTTTTCCGCCTGTTGTTTCTTCAGGGTTTCTTCCAGCGCAAAGATGTGGGCGAACATCTCCAACGCCTCATCGCGATCGGGGCCGGCAGCCAATTCTTTGGCTCGCATGATCGGGTCACGCAGCAACTGATTGACAATGCTCTTGGTGTGCTTTCGGATCACACGCAACTCCCGCTCAGTCAGATCCGGCAATTTGCGCTCAATGCTTTTCATCGTTTCTTCCTGAATGGCCAACGCTTTTTCACGCAATGCCGTAATCAGCGGAACGACACCGAGCGTCTGCACCCAATCCCGGAAATCGCGTACTTCCTCTTCGATCATACGGCGTACCTTTTCCGCTTCCTGCTCGCGCAGTTGCAGGTTGGCCGCCACAATCTCCTGCAAGTCGTCAATATCGTACAGATACACGTTGTCCAATTCATGCACGTCCGGCTCGATGTCGCGCGGTACGGCGATATCGATCAGAAACAGCGGCGAACTTCGCTCGGGCAACACCCGCTTGATCATTTCCCGGGTGATGATCGCGCCGGGCGCTCCCGTGGAGCTGACGACGATGTCCGCTTCACGCAAGCTCTGATGCAACTGCGTCAACGGACGCGCTTCGGCACCGAAGTGCGCTGCGACTTCCCGCGCTTTTTCCCACGTGCGGTTGAGCACGATCATCCGATCGGCTCCGTTGGCTTGAAAGTGTTTGGCCGTCAGCTTACCCGTTTCGCCCGCACCGATCAAGAGCACCGTTTTGCCTGAGAATGCGGGAAACAGTTTTTTCCCCAGCTCCACCGCAGCATAGCTGACGGAAACGGCGTTTTGGCCCAGCTCCGTCTCGGCGTGAGCCCGCTTTCCGAGCGTAATCGCCTGGCGAAACAGCGTGTTGAACATCGTGCCGGTGGTTTGATGTTCCTGCGCTTTCAAGAAAGCATCACGCACTTGTCCCAGAATTTGCGTCTCCCCGATCACCATCGAATCCAGCCCGCACACCACCGTAAACAGATGACGGACCGCTTCATCGTTTTGTTTGATATACAGATGATCGACGAACTCCGATTTGGGAACGGAGAACCATTCTTCCAAAAACGTTTTGGCGTAGTATTCGCCCGTATGCAATTGATCGCAAATGACGTAAAGCTCCATCCGGTTGCAGGTGCTGACGATGACGCTCTCCAAAATGCTCTTGGTATGGCGCAATCTCGTCACGGCTTTTCCCCATTCGTCTTCGGAGAACGCCATACGCTCCCGCAACGATACCGGAGCTGTCTTGTGATTGAATCCGACCACCAAAATGTGCATGAACCCCACCCCGATTCCAGGTCATCCGTGCCCGAGTGCCTGCTCACCGGGTATTTTGCGGAATCAGTCGCTTCCCTGTTGATGGACACTCTTTTTCTATTTCAGTCTTTCCTTATTATATCATAGGCTATTCCTACATCAGGAAAGCCAATGTGAACAGAATTTGAAGCCCAGGCATACGATACATCAGCCCAGAATTTTGAGAAAGGATGACCAACATGCGAACATTTCGGTGGATGATCGGATTCGCCGTTCTCTCCTGTTGGTTGATGGTTGTAACGGCCTGTTCCCCGTCCTCTTCCCAATCCCGTACCATTCGATTGGTTGAGGTGACCCATTCCATGTTTTACGCGCCACAGTATGTGGCGATCCGCAAAGGCTTTTTCAAAGAGCAGGGATTAACGGTGGAGCTGACCAACGGCTTCGGCGGCGACAAAACGATGACTGCCCTTTTGTCGGGTGATGCCGATATTGTATTGGTCGGCGCGGAAGCCGCCGTCTACGTCACTGCCCGCGGTGCTTCCCGCCCGGTGGTCGGCATCGCCCAATTGACGCAGACGGACGGCAGTTTTCTCGTCGCCCGCAATCAAACCGGGCCGTTCCGGTGGAGCGACCTGCGCGGCAAATCACTGTTGGGCCAGCGAAAAGGAGGCATGCCCCAGATGGTGAGTGAGTACGTGCAGCGCCTCCATGGCTTGAAACCCCATAAAGATGTGAAAATCATTCAAAACGTCGACTACAAAAATCTCGGCAACGCCTTTGCCGCCGGGACAGGGGACTACGTCCAGTTGTTTGAACCCGTTGCCTCCAAACTCGAACAGGAGGGGAAAGGAAGAGTCGTTGCCTCATTCGGAAAAGACAGCGGTCGCCTGCCCTATACCATCTACATCACCAGTCAATCCAACCTGGAACAAGATCCCGATACCCTGCTTCGTTTCATTCGTGCCGTGTATCAAGGCCAAAAATGGGTGCAATCGCATTCCGTGCAGGAAATTGCGGAGGTCATTGCTCCTGAGTTTCCCGACACAAATCGTGCCGTCTTGGAAAAAGTGCTGCAAAGATACAAGGAACAACAGGCATGGGCCACCGATCCGATCATTGACCGACAAGAATACGGTCATATGATGGACATCATGCGTCAAGCCGGTGAACTGCCCGGCAACGTACCCTATGACACCATCGTCAAAATGGAGTTAGCCAAAAAAGCGATGCGGTAAACCGTCCCCTGCACATCCGGGGCGACGGTCGCCGCGCCCGTGTTTGGGGGAATAGCGATATGCGATCTTCCCATGCCATCGTGCTGGAACAAGTGGTCAAAACCTACATGACCAAAACGGAAGAAATTCACGCCGTGGGTCCCGTCGATCTGACGGTCAAACCCGGTGAGTTCCTGTCGCTGGTCGGCCCCAGCGGATGTGGAAAAAGTACGATTTTGTCCCTGATGGCGGGGTTGATCCCCGCCACTGCCGGTACGGTGCGAATTTTCGGTGAAGCCCTGCGTTCCCCGTCTCCCCGAGTCGGATACATGCTGCAACAGGACTGCCTCCTGGAATGGCGAACGATCAAAGGCAACGTGCTGTTGGGATTGGAATTGCGCGGTCTTCTGTCCGACCGTACAATCGGTCGGGCACTTGACCTCCTCCACGAATTGGGTCTGGGGGATGTGGTGCATCATTATCCCTCTCAACTATCCGGCGGCATGCGCCAGCGGGCGGCTCTGGTCCGCACACTGGCTGTTGACCCCGATATCCTCTTGTTGGACGAACCGTTCTCCTCTCTGGATTATCAACAAAAATTGCACTTGGAGGAACTGATGGTGACCGTCTTGCGCGAACATAAAAAAACAGCCGTGCTGGTCACACATGACTTGGAGGAAGCATTGGCCGTTTCCGATCGGGTGTTGGTGATGGGCGGCCGGCCAAGCCGGGTCCGCAGAACACTCAGCATACCCGAGGAGGTGCGGGCCGCCTCACCGATGGAAGCCCGCAGTCACCCGATGTTCCGCACGTTGTTCGATGAACTGTGGAGGGAGATGGAACGCCGATGACACCATGGTTACCTTCAAAATCGGAAAAGGGCGGGCGTTCTCCCGCCCACACGCGCTATCTTCGCCGCCTGCGCCTGCGACATTGGAGCGTGTGGGGTTGCCGCCTCGCCCTGGTGCTCCTGTTTTTCGGCGGATGGCAGATCAGTGCTGACCGTGGATGGATCGATCCGTTTTTGTTCAGCAGTCCCTCCCGCATGGGAGAACAGCTTCTCCAATTGCTCCGGTCCGGTGATTTGATCCATCATGTCGTCACAACCGCAACCGAGACGGTCATCGGATTTTCGATCGGCACCGCCTCAGGGATCGCTCTGGCCACGCTGATCTGGTCCTCCCCTTTTCTTTCCCGTGTCTTGGACCCTTTTCTCGTTGTGATCAACAGCATGCCCAAAGTGGCGCTCGGCCCGCTCTTCATCGTCTCGATGGGAGCGGGATACGGTTCGATTCTGGCGATGGGCGTGGCCATCACAGTGATCATCACCACGCTCGTCATCCACTCCAGCTTTCAAAACGTCGATCCCGATGCATGCAAACTGGCCCGATCCTTCGGTGCCACCCGGCGCCAATTGTTTGTCAAGATTATTTTCCCGGCCTGCATCCCCGACATGATCGCCGCACTGAAAGTGAATGTCGGACTCGCCTGGGTAGGCGTGATCGTCGGGGAGTTCCTCGTTTCCAAAGCCGGACTCGGCTATTTGATCATTTACGGATTTCAGGTGTTCAATCTGACGCTGGTCATGATGAGCCTGTTGATCGTGGCCGTGTTGTCCACGGTCATGTACCAACTGGTGGCTTGGCTGGAACATCGGCTCCTCCGGCACCGTCATCTGTCATGACAAGGAGCAGGTGACTGCCAACTTTCGCGGGTTTCGATTTCCCGTCTGATGCTCCGCACCCGACGGGAAAGTCGGACCCGCTCCTGAAATCGTGTGGATCAATCACTTTGTGAGCAGTATCGGGTTGCATTTCGTCTATTCCAACACCACCAATTCGTGTTGGATCGCATAGATAATCGCTTGGGAACGGCTTTTGACCCCCAGCTTTTTCAGGATGTTGCTGACATGAATCTTCACGGTTTTGTCACTGATGAACAATTGTTCCGCTATTTCTTTGTTGCTGTGCCCTTTGACCATCAATTGCAACACATCCAATTCCCGAGGGGTGAGATTCTCGTCGGAGCTGCCCCGTTCGCCTCTTTTTTCTCCGGTCAAATTATCCAGCAGTTTACGCGCCATCACCGGGTGGAGTGTCGACTCGCCACGGGACGCGGAGCGGATTGCCGCGATCACATCCCCCGACGGTGCATCTTTGAGCAGATAGCCCGTGGCACCGGCTCGGATTGATTCATAGAGATACTCGTCCCGATCATACATGGTCAATACAATGATGGCGATCCCGGGATGCTGGGCGTGAATGCGGCGAATCGCTTCCACCCCGTTCATGCCCGGCATATTGATATCCATCAGGATCACGTCGGGATGAACTTGTTCCACCAACTGCAATGCTTCGATGCCGCTCTTGGCCTCTCCCACCACTTCCATGTCATCTTCCAAACTGATAATATTGGACAAGCCGTCACGCAAAACGGCATGATCATCCACGAGTAATACGCGAATAGACATGAACGGACTCCTCCTCGCTTTTCTCCGTCGGAATCGTCAGGATCACACGCGTTCCTCTGTTCGGTTTACTCAGAAACTGTAATGCCGCCTCCAGTTTTTGCGCGCGTTCGTTCATACCGACGATACCGTACCGTTTGTGGGCCTCCGCTTTGGAAATCGCTTTGCCCAAACTGAATCCCACCCCGTCATCCTGCACGATCAAGCGGACATATTCGGATGAGAACCGCAATTGCACGCGCACCTTGGTGGCTTGCGCATGTTTGGCCACATTGTTCAGTGCCTCATGACACACCTGATAAATGGTTTCCTCCCACTCCTGCAACAACGGATACGCTCGTCCCTTGATCTGAAATACGGACCATTGACCCGTCTCGCGCTGATGTGCTTCGACGCGTTGCCGCAATGCAGGCAGCAAACCCAACCGAGCCGCGGGAGAAGGCCTGAGCGCCGTGATCGAGTGGCGAACCTCCTTCAATCCTTCCCTCAGCTTCTCCTGCGCTTCCTCCAGCCACTGACGCACCCGCTCCGGATGGGTGTCAAACACCCGGGCCGCAGACTCCACTTTCATCAAAACACCAGCCAGCGATTGTCCGATGCCGTCGTGAATTTCGCGTGCCAAACGGTTTCGTTCCTCCGCCACCACCCGGCGTTCCCGCTCTTCCATCAGTTTGGCGGTACGCATCGCGACCACCGCTTGACTGGCCAAAACGGTGAGAAAACGCAAATCCATGTCGCGAAATCCGTAGGTTTCCGTTTTCCCCAGCGTGATGACGCCCATCACATCTCCATTGACTTCCAACGGCACCGACAGAAGGGATTTCACCCCTTCCGCATCCGTCGGCGTTCCCTTACAGCGGGGGTCCTTGCGCACATCATGGATACACGCCGGTTTCGCGTGGGAGGCGACCCATCCGCTCAATCCGCGGTTGAGCGGCAGCGGTCTGTGCCTTACCTTCAACGTTTCCTCCCCCGCGAATACTTCCGGGTACAATTGACCGTCGCGCAACAAGTACACGACACCGTATGTATAATCGATCACTTTGGACAACGGAATCAATGTCTCCTTCATCACTTCGCGCAAGTCCAGCGTTTGATTGATCCGTGTCGCGATGACGAAAAGCAGCTCCATCTTTTGCTGCTGCCGTTTGAGGCGGGCGATGATGTTCAACAGAACGGCGAAACCGACCAACGGCGCAAAGAAAAAGGCGATTTCCAACAAACCGTGCGGTTGTCGCGGTACTTCAAACACGATGGCCACCGTGCAATACAGGAAGGAAAGCAACAGCAAGCCGGGCTCCAATGGCCAACTTCCCCACCAGGTCTTGCCGCGCCGGGAGGCGGGCATCAGCTGTTCGACACCGTCACGAATCCCTTTGCTTACCAACTCGTACACCAATAAAAACGTGATCAGACCGAACAGCAACCGGGACAACGGCGCCAAACCGATCAACCACGGACGGACCGCATGATGCGCTTCGCTGGCGGCAAACAGACCGATCAACGTGTATCCGGTTCGAAAGAGTGCCCGGGAAAACGACTGACGCTTCAACCAAGTGACGAGTAATGCGACATCGACGAAAATCAACCCGGCGACGGAAGGGGAGAACAAGGTGCTCAGCGCATACAAAAGCGGAAAATGAACGGTTGCTTTCCCCCCGCCTGCCGGATGGGGATGATATTCCACGACAAACAGGTAAATGCCGATCAAGACAAGCACGGACCAACCTGCCGAAAAAGTAACGGGATGAAACAAGTCGCGCACCATCCAGCCCCAACCCGCCATGATGACAACCGTCATCAATACCCTTTCCCACGCTTTTTTCCAGTTTCTCATCATTCCCGGCTTTCCCTCCCTTCACGCGCGCTTCGCGGCAGGGCACATCATTTCCCCTCATCCCTTCATCCATTATTTTCGATGAAGGAAGCTATTTTCGCAAATCTTACCCATTTTCCCGCAAATGTGATAAGATGGGATCAAACTTTGCTTGAAGGAGGGGCGTGGATGTCCAAACGCTGGATTGCAGAGGGTACATTGTTGGGAATCGCGTTTTTATGGGGAATCACATTCGTCCTGGTACAAAACGCCATCACTGTGCTGCCTCCGTTTTCTTTTTTGGCCGTCCGCTTCGGGTTGGCTTTTTTGCTGTTGCTTCCCTTTGCTTTCACTTCCCGCAACCGGTCGAAAGAAAGCGCCCTCCGTGCTGGTTATCTCGGTTTGCTGTTGGGTGTCTGGCTGTATCTCGGATACGCATTGCAAACCTGGAGCCTTTTGTACACCACATCGGGTAAGTCCGGATTTCTGACCGGCTTGTCCGTTACGCTGGTTCCCGTGCTGTCCTTTTTCATCTTGCGGATCACACCCAAACCCACGGCTGTCGCCGGTATCCTGTGCTCCGTTCTCGGTTTGTATCTGTTGGCTTTTGTGGATTTTTCCGCGATTAACATCGGAGATGTACTCGCTTTTTTGTGTGCGATTGCGTTTGCTCTCCAGATTGTATATACGGGAAAATACGCGCCGGACGGAGATGCTTCCATGATCGTGACCGCACAGATTGGCACCGTGGCATTCCTCAGCCTGCTTTCCTCCGCGATCTGGGAGAATCCCGCCGCGATTTTCCGTGCGGACATTTACTTGAACCCCGACGTGGCAACCGCGTTGATCGTGACCGCTTTGTTCTGTACGGCAATGGCCTTCTGGGCACAAACCCATTTTCAAAAATACACCACGCCCAACCGGGTGGCGCTCATCTTTGCGATGGAACCGGTTTTTGCCGCACTGGGCGATTACTGGTTCAAAGGCGTCACTTTGAACCCCACGGCACAAGCGGGTTGTCTGTTGATCTTCCTGGGTATGATTCTGGCCGAAATCGACGTGACCTGGTGGAAAAAAATCCGTTGGTCGTCTCAACAAAGAAGCAAGGCCTCCTGACGGTTTACCGTCAGGGATCGATACCCCATTCGATGTATCCGTATGTTTGATTATACCGGAATTTCATCAGTGAGGTGAGCGTTCAGAGATATGCGGTCCAAATGGACGGGCCTGGGATTGATCATCATCGGCGTTGGGTTGTTGATGGTCAAAACCGACTGGCCCTATACCGAACGATTGTGGCACTGGGAGTTCGGACTGTTGTTCGCGGGGCTGATTCTCCTGCTGGCGGCAATCACCCGTCGCAACCGCAACCTGACGTTGTGGGCGGCGATGCTGACCGGTGTGGGACTGCAGTTGTGGGCGCCGTTGTACATCCCCACATGGCCGAAGCATTGGAGCATGATCCTCTGGATCGTCGGCTCAGCCTTTTTGGTAAGGGCATTGGTCTTCAAGGAACGACAAAACGGGATCATCGGCGCGCTCCTGATCGCCGTCGGTTTGTTCGCTTGGCCCAAGATCAAGGAAGTGGAAGGGTTGGCGGGCATCTCCGACACCTTGCACACCTACTGGCCGGCTTTGATCGTGTTGCTCGGTTTCGTCCTGATCGTGATGCGAAAATGAAAAAGCGGTTCGCATGGAACCGCTTTTTCATTTTACTTGGCTTCATCCAACTTCAAAGTGGTGACCGTCTTTTCCTTCTCCCGATGACGTTCCATCGCCAGCTCGATCAGCTTGGTAATCAGGTCCGTATAGGACAAACCGCTGTGTTCCCACAGCTTGGGATACATGCTGTATTGCGTAAACCCGGGCAATGTATTGATCTCGTTGATCAGCACCTGACCATTGTCCTTGCGGACAAAAAAGTCGACACGGGCCAAACCGCTGCAATCGATCGCCCGATATGCTTTCACGGCCAATTGCCGGATCTTTTCGGCGGTTTCCGCAGGCAAATCGGCCGGGATGCGCATCTCAGATTTGCCGTCGATGTATTTGGCGCGGTAATCGTAAAAGTCGTTGGAAGAAATGATTTCCCCCGGCACAGACGCTTGGGGATCGTCATTCCCCAACACCGCCACTTCCACTTCCCGGGCCGGAATGAACTCTTCCACCACGACCTTGCGGTCGTACTGTGCAGCCAAACGCAATCCCTTGATCAGCTCTTCCCGGTTTGTGGCCTTGGAAATGCCAACACTGGAACCCAGATTGGCCGGTTTGAGAAAAACGGGATAATCAAAAGCCGCTTCAATTTCCTCGATCACGCGATCCATCTCCCGTTCCAACCGGGATCGGAGAACATGTGAAAACCTTCCCTGCGGCAACCCTTCCTGGGCGAAGATTTTTTTCATGATCACCTTGTCCATGCCCACGGCGGAAGCGAGAACACCTGCTCCCACATACGGAATGTTGGCCAACTCAAAAAAGCCCTGGATGGTGCCGTCCTCTCCATACGTGCCGTGCAGCACGGGAAACACCACATCCACCGCATCCCAATCCAGCGCCGGCACCATTCCCTCTCCCTGTACGGAAACGTCCGGCAGACGGGATTTCAGGCTCTCCAACAATGCCGGCTCCCCTTTTTTCTCCAGGTACGGCAGTGCTTTCTGCCCGATGCGCCATTCTCCCGACTTGTCGATGGCAATCGGGATAACGTCGAAACGATTCCGATCGATCGCTTTCAAAACGGAGGCAGCCGATTGAACGGAGACCTCGTGTTCTCCCGATTTCCCCCCAAACAACACTGCTACGCGAAGTTTCTTGCCCAATCCTCTCCCAACCTTTCTCTGTGCACGCTTGCCGCATCGCACGACGGGTTTCTCGTTTGTAGCCTATTCCATCATAAAATAAATGGTTCATGCGGAAAAGGGGCGGCGCTTGATCACCCTTCCGTCACAAGCGCCGCAATCGCGTTCCACAGCTCATCTTTTCCCTGACCCGTTTCAGCGGAAAACAGGACCAACGGGTCGTCCGCACGGATCTGAAGCCCTTCCCGTACTTGTTTCATATGCTTCGGCCATTTGCCGCGGGGGATTTTGTCCGCTTTGGTGGCGACGACAATCACCGGGATGCCGTAATGTCTCAACCAATCATACATCATCCGGTCATCCCGGGTGGGCGGATGACGCACATCCACCACTTGAATGACTCCCTTCAACTCTCGGCGGTTCAGCAGATAGCCTTCGATCATGCGGGCCCAGGCAGCTTTGGTTTCCTTGGAAACGCGGGCGAATCCGTACCCTGGCATATCGGCAAAATACAGCCGGCCATTTACCCTGTAAAAGTTGATGGTCTGTGTTTTACCCGGTTTGGAACTGGTCCGGGCCAGATTTTTACGATGGACCATCCGATTGATCAGCGATGATTTTCCCACATTGGAACGCCCGGCCAGAGCGATTTCGGGCAGGGCGTCCTCAGGGTATTGTGACGGTTTGACCGCACTGATGACAAATTCAGCTTGTTTCACGTTCACGTGGATCCCTCACCAACGCCCGAGGCAACACTTCATCCATGTGCTCCACCAACGTAAACGTCAAATCACGGCGGACGCTCTCGGGCACATCATCCAAATCCTTCTCGTTGTCTTTGGGTATCAGGACATGACGGATGCCGGCACGGTGCGCGCTGAGCGCTTTTTCCTTCAGGCCGCCGATCGGCAACACACGACCGCGCAACGTAATTTCGCCCGTCATCGCCACGTGGCGGGAAATCGGGATACCGGTCAGCGCAGATACAAGTGCTGTGGCCATGGTGATCCCGGCGGATGGTCCGTCTTTGGGGATCGCCCCTTCCGGCACGTGGATGTGAATATCGTTTTTCTCGTGAAATTCCGGATCAATATGGAACTCCTCAGCCCGGGAACGGATATAGCTGAACGCGGCCTGAGCCGATTCCTTCATCACGTCGCCCAATTTTCCGGTCAACGTCAGTTTCCCCTTGCCGGGCAAAACCGTCACCTCGATGGTCAGCGTGTCGCCGCCCGTTTCGGTCCACGCCAGCCCGGTGGCGGCTCCGACTTGATCCGTCTCTTCGGCCCTTCCATACCGAAACTTGACCGGCCCCAGGAACTGCTCCAGGTTTTTCGGGGTGATCACCACTTTTTTCTTTTCACCGGTAACCAGCAGTTTCGCCGCTTTGCGGCACAGGGTGCCGATCGTGCGTTCCAGATTGCGCACACCCGCTTCCCGGGTGTAGTGACGGATCACTTTCAATATCGCGTCTTTTTGAATTTGCAACTGTTCCTTGGCCAAACCGTGCTCTTTCATCTGTTTGGGAATCAGATACCCTTTGGCAATCTGTTCCTTTTCCAGCTCGGTGTAACCGGAGATGTTCAAAACCTCCATCCGGTCCAACAGCGGACGTGGAATGCCATACAAGCTGTTGGCCGTGGTGATGAACATCACCTTGGACAAATCATAGGGAATCTCGATGTAATGATCACTGAACGTGGCGTTTTGTTCCGGGTCCAACACTTCCAACAACGCTGCCGCCGGGTCACCACGAAAATCGGCCGACATTTTGTCGATCTCATCCAGCAAAAAGACCGGATTGATCGTGCCTGCCGTTTTCATCCCCTGAATGATCCGCCCGGGTAACGCGCCTACATACGTCCGCCGGTGACCGCGGATTTCCGCCTCATCCCGCACGCCGCCCAAAGAGACGCGCACAAACTTCCGGTTGAGGGCGCGGGCAACCGAGCGGGCCAATGAGGTTTTCCCCACCCCAGGCGGGCCTACCAGACACAGGATGGGGCCTTTGAGCTTTTTCACCATTTTCTGGACGGCCAGATACTCCAGTACCCGCTCCTTGGCTTTTTCCAAACCGTAATGATCCTCATCCAAAATTTTTTCCGCTTTTTTCAGGTCGAGATCATCCTTCGTTTCCTTGCGCCAGGGAAGTTGGAGCAACCATTCCACATATGTGCGGATGACGCCCCCTTCCGCCGAGGTGGTCGGGATCTTCTCCAGCCGTTCGATCTCTTTTTCCACTTTTTCCACCACATAATCGGGCGCATCCAACTTGGACAGTTGTTCCCGCAACTCCTCCACTTCGCCGACACGACCTTCTTTTTCTCCCAGCTCCCGTTGGATCGCCTTCATCTGTTCACGCAGGTAATACTCTTTTTGTGTTTTCTCCATCTGCTTTTTGACGCGCTGGCTGATTTTGCGCTCCAGCTCCAGCACTTCCCGCTCATCGTTGAGCATTTCGAGAAGCGTTTCCAATCGTTTATGAACGTCAATCGTCTCCAAAATCTTTTGCTTGTCGGCGATCTTCAGCGGCAGATGGGATGCGATGATGTCGGCAAGCCGACCGGGATCGTCGATGTCCGCCACCGCCGAATACGTCTCCGGCGATACCTTTTTGGATAAACGCAAGTATTGCTCAAAATAGTCCAATACTGAGCGCATCAGGGCTTCCAGTTCCAGATCATCTTTCACCTGCGGTGCCAGTTGGGTTACACGAACACGGTAGTAGTTTTGTTCATCGAGAAATTCGTCAATGGCCGCCCGGTGCAACCCCTCCACCAACACGCGAATCGTGCCGTTGGGCAATTTCAGCATCTGACGGACGCGAGCGATCGTCCCCATCCGAAAAATGTCGTCCGGGGACGGTTCCTCTATATGAACTTCACGTTGGGTTGACAACACAATCAGGTTCTCGTCGACCATCGCTTGTTCCAACGCCTTGACTGAGCGTTCCCGGCCAACATCCAAATGTAGTACCATGCTCGGATAGACAATCAATCCGCGCAACGGCAATAACGGCAATATGCGCTGCTCCTCTTTCACGGCCGTTTGAGCACCTCCACTGCTGTGATGACGCTTGTGGGAGTAACGGAAGGTCGAGCTTTGTTCGATTTTATCTTATTAACCAAGATTTGTCCATGACAGGAAGGGTTGAGAAACGGTGGACGGGAAAAGGGGCGAATTCGTGTGATTCGAATGTTCGCCCCTCTGTAAACGCATCTTATCACACATTCCCCCGACTTTCACCTTCCGGTTTCAACGGGGAGGACATCAACGGAGCCGGGGACGGGGAAAACAGTCGGGTACCTGAAACCGACGGATCCTCATTCCGTTCGGACATTTTCAATGCATGGGCCAACACTTCTTCCAGACGTTCCACCGGGATGACTTCAATGCCCTCCATTTCCCGGAACAACGCCTGCATGTTGTCGGCCGGAATCAATACCCGCGATGCCCCCGCCTGCCTCGCCGCCTCCACCTTGGCCACCACGCCGCCGACGGGTTTCACGCGGCCATGGATGCTGAGTTCACCGGTCATCGCCAGGCGATTATCGACCGGGATCTTTTTGATCGCCGAATAAATTGCCGTGGCCATCGTGACCCCCGCCGAAGGCCCATCCAGCGGAATCCCGCCGGGAAAGTTAATGTGCAGGTGATAGTTGTAAGGGTTGACATCCGTTTTGCGCAACACGGTCAACACGTTTTCCACCGAACCGTGCGCCATGCTTTTGCGCCGCAATCGCCTTGCGCTGCTGCCCAGCTCCTCTTCGTCCACCACGCCGGTGATGCGCAAACTACCCTGACCTTTTTCCTCTGCGGGAATGGCCGTCACTTCCACTTCCAACAATGTCCCCATGTTGGGGCCGTACACTGCCAACCCGTTGGCCAGTCCAATCTGCGGTGACGGCGGCACTTTCAACTCGGGACGCGGTGCAAGCTGACTGTTGTGCGCCACCCATTCCACATCGGAAGTCAATACTTTTGTCCGTTGATCCGTCATCGCCAAGCCGACGGCCGTTTGGACCATATTGACCGCTTCCCGGCCGTTGGTGGCATACTTTTGGATCACTTGGATCGCTTCCGGTTCATAATCAAATGAAATCCGTTCCAACGCCTGTCGGGCGATGGTTCCCACTTCGCCCGGCAACAGTGGCCGAAAGTAGATTTCCATGCAACGGGAGCGGAGCGCCGGCGGCAATTCTTCCGGGGTTCGCGTGGTCGCCCCGACCAACCGAAAGTCCGCAGGCAGCCCGTTTTGAAAGATATCGTGGATGTAACCGGGCGTCTGGGGATCTTCGGAATTATAATAGGCACTTTCCAAAAACACCTTGCGGTCTTCCAGCACCTTGAGCAATTTGTTCATCTGCACCGGATGCAATTCACCGATTTCATCGATAAACAAAATGCCGCCATGCGCTTTGGTTACCGCACCCGGTTTGGGTTGGGGGATACCCGCCATCCCCATCGGACCCGCTCCCTGGTAAATGGGATCATGTACAGAACCGATAATGGGATCGGCAATCCCGCGCTCGTCGAATCGGGCAGTCGTGGCATCCATCTCCACAAATTTGGATTCGGATGTAAACGGGGACAGCGGATTCCGCTTGGCCACCTCCATAACCACACGTGCGGCAGCGGTCTTGCCTACACCTGGCGGACCGTAAATGATCACATGTTGGGGATTGGGTCCGCATAGCGCCGCTTGAAGTGCGCGAAGTCCCTCCGATTGTCCCACGATATCCTCAAATCGCGCCGGTCTGGTCTTTTCCGCCAATGGTTCGGTTAAGGAAATCATTCGCATCTTGCGGAGCTTTTCCACTTCCTTGCGCGATTCCCGATCCACCGCAGACCGACTGGTCTGTTGGTTACGGAGCAGGTTCCAAAAATAAACCCCGATTACAACCGAAAAAAACACTTGCAAGATCATCAATAAGACAGTCCAGTTCAACCTGATCCCCCCGTCGCAGCCTGTCCAAGGGCGCCTGGCGCCCCGTGATTCGTTCATAGTATGGCCGCAAAACGGTGGGGATAGTCACCTTAAAACGAGCACCTGCATCGGAGACAGCGGCTCACCTTCTCCAGCCCGCTCCGGCTTCACCTGGCCGGCTTATTTACCTTTGCACCTTGCAAGCACCATGTTAGGCGTGTCTTGATAAATCAAGATCAAAGCCACGATTTCGGGGAGGCCTGCCTCTGACTTGTTCCCCATGATGATGAAGTCATAATCGGGAAAGGGCCCGGGTTTCATCGGCAATACTTTCCAACGACCATTGCTGAACACGCGGCAAGTATGCTTCACTCAAAGAAAATTACCCGCAATCGTGTTCCTGCCCTTTTCCGAATCGATGATCTGTCGGGCTTGGGTCTTGCCGCTCATCCGGGAATGTTTGACGGAATACCAGACACGCCCTCATCAGTGGCTTATCTTTTCCTCATGTACATGTCAAACGCCCAATACAACATGGGTTGCAACGGATAATCCCATTCGCCGATCAGTTGGCAGGCTTCGCCGCGGAAACCCAATTGGAAGTTCAACAATCCGAACAACGGGGATTCGGCATCCAGTGATGGACTGATGCCACGGAAATCGTAAGTGTGTGCGCCCATGCGGTGGGCATCTTGGATCATTCGCCAATGCAGGGCGTAGTTGGGCATCTTGTCCCGATTTTCATGGTGGGATGCACCGTAGAGCACCCAGACATGACCGGCTGTATGCAGCATCAATGCCGCCGACAACAACTGATCATTCCATAGGGCGAGATACAACCGAATCCGGTCCGCATCATCCCGTTTCAATGCTCGGTACATCTGTTGGAAATAGGCATCATTGCGCACACCGAACTGCTTGCGTTCCGCCGTGGCTTTCAACAGGTCGTAGTAAGCATCCAGATCCTTATCCTCCCCAACCGTGACCACCACTTGTTTCTTCTCCGCTTTTCGGATGTTCTGTCGCCAGGATCGGCGAAACCCTTTCCATATGTCGTTCAGTGTCCTGTCTTTCAAGTTCAGGCGGTATTCGAATTGCGGTTGCACCGTGGAAAAACCTTCTTCCGGACTTTTCTTTTTCCAACCCATCTCCGCCAATACCTGCTGCACATAGTCGGCCCCGGGATCTTGCCAATCCGGCCCCACATCCGTCAGGGACTTGCCCTTCAGCCCATGGGTGCGAATATCCCGGATATAGGATTGGATGGTTTGCGCATGCCATTTGGCACGGACAACCGGTGGGTCCATTTTGACGGTGAAGACGTTTCGCGCCTTGAAATGATCAAATAACGGAATAAACCAGTCCTTTATATTTTTTGCTTTCCAATCAATCAAAGGACCACGCGGTATGTATGCGAGAAATTTATTGAGTGCCGGCATTTTTCGATACAACACCAGTGCGCAACCGACCATTTTCCCGTCTTCTTCAAACCATCCGAGCAAGTCGTGTTGCCAATCCATCTTGACCTCTGCCCACGAAGGATATTGCATGAAGTTCGCCAACGGATGTTTTTCAATGAAAGACAAATATTCCTCCTTTTGCACTGTCTGTACTTTCATGCGGCATACACTCCACTTCCTGTTGATTTCTGTTAAAAATGTGGATTTTATGCTTGAATCCTCAAGCGAACTCCACTTTATTCTATCACAAATAAAAACACCTGCTGCCGCAGGTGTAACCAAACCGTGAAATATCGTTTGTTTTACATGGGTGATCCATCATGCGCTTTCTTCTTTTTTCTCAATCACGCGACCTTCCCGCGTCGTCAATTTCGGTCCCACTTTGTTGAGTACCGTTTCTTTCGTTACGACGCATTTGACCACATCGTCACGGGATGGCAGGTCAAACATGACATCGAGCATGATGGACTCAATGATCGCCCTGAGCCCCCTTGCACCGGTGTTGCGTTTGATCGCTTCGCTGGCGATGGCTCGGAGAGCGTCAGGCTCGAAATGCAATTCCACATTGTCCATCTCAAGCAGTTTTTGATACTGTTTGACCAGCGCATTTTTCGGTTCCGTCAAAATCCTTACCAGCGCATCCTCATCCAGCGGTTCCAATGTGGTGATCACCGGCAACCGGCCGACAAATTCGGGGATCAAGCCGAATTTCAGCAGGTCTTCCGGCAGAACCATTTTCAGGTATTCACCGGGTTTCATTTCGACGGAGTGCTTATCGGCACCGAATCCGATCACCTTTTTGCCGATCCGGCGCTTGATGATCTGCTCAAGGCCGTCAAACGCACCGCCACAGATGAACAGGATGTTGCTGGTGTCGATCTGGATGAATTCCTGATGAGGATGCTTCCGGCCGCCTTGCGGGGGAACGCTGGCCACCGTACCCTCCAGGATTTTGAGCAGAGCCTGTTGTACCCCTTCGCCGGAAACATCCCGCGTAATCGACGGGTTTTCCGATTTGCGGGCCACCTTGTCGATTTCGTCGATATAGATGATGCCCCGCTCGGCTTTCTCCACATCGTAATCCGCCGCCTGGATCAGCTTGAGCAGGATGTTTTCCACGTCTTCCCCGACGTATCCCGCTTCCGTCAGAGAGGTCGCATCAGCGATTGCGAAAGGAACGTTCAGGATTCTTGCCAGTGTTTGCGCTAACAGCGTTTTTCCGCTGCCAGTGGGTCCCAACATGATGATGTTGCTTTTTTGGAGCTCCACATCATCCGATTTGTGGGAGGAGTTGATCCGTTTATAGTGATTGTAAACCGCAACGGAAAGCGCCTTTTTGGCATGATCCTGACCGATCACGTACTGGTCGAGGATGGCGCGGATCTCTTGCGGTTTGGGCAGGTTTTTCAAATCGATTTCCTCTTCCCCGCCGAGTTCCTCCTCGACAATTTCATTGCACAGCTCGATGCACTCGTCACAGATGTAGACGCCCGGTCCGGCGACCAGCTTGCGCACCTGATCCTGCGATTTGCCGCAGAAGGAGCATTTGAGCTGTCCTTTTTCTTCATTGAATTTGAACATCCCCTGCTCACCCCTTTCAATGGTTGGGCTGGGTGATCACTTTATCAATCAGGCCGTATTCGACCGCTTCCTGAGCACCCATGAAGAAGTCGCGATCCGTATCGCGCTCGATTTTCTCCAGCGGTTGCCCGGTACGCTCCGCCAAGATCTTGTTCACCTTCTCACGCGTGCGTAAAATCCAATCGGCATGGATTTTGATGTCAGTTGCCTGGCCGCGCACGCCGCCGAGCGGTTGGTGGATCATGACCTCGCTGTTGGGCAATGCATACCGCTTTCCTTTGGCTCCAGCCGCCAGCAGGAACGAACCCATGCTAGCAGCCAAACCTATGCATATCGTCGACACATCCGCCTTGATGAACTGCATCGTGTCGTAAATCGCCATCCCTGCGGTAATGGACCCGCCGGGAGAGTTTATGTACAGGTGGATATCCTTCTCAGGATCTTCCGCATCCAAAAACAACAATTGAGAAACCACCAGATTGGCGACATGGTCGTCGATCGGACTGCCGAGAAAGACGATCCGGTCCTTCAACAGGCGAGAATAAATATCATACGCCCGTTCACCCCGACTGGTTTGCTCGACGACCATTGGGATCAAGGTCACGCCATCCACCCCTTTATCAAGCAGTAGCAGTTTTAAAAACAAGGCACGTGTGGGAAACGTGCCTTGTTTTACCTGCTCTATTTTCATTATGCCGCATTTTTGCTGTTGGATACAAGTAGGTCAATGGTTTTTCGAATGACTAATTCTTCCTTGATCTGATCCAATCCTCCCTGTTGTTCAAAGAGGCGTCTGAGATCATCCAGTTCACGGTTGTATTGTTCCGCCAACTTTTTCAGTTCTTCTTCCACTTCTTCGTCCGTCACTTCCACGTTTTCCGCCTTGGCAATGGCTTCCAACACCAGGTTGGCCCGCACTTTTTTCTCGGCATCTTCCTTGAACTGTTCACGCAGCGCGGCGTCATCCTGACCGGTGAACTGTTTGTACAGATCCAGGTTCATACCTTGGTAACGCAGTTGCTGATCAAAATGGCGCAGCATGTGGTCGATCTCGTGTTCGATCATCACCGGGGGCAGGTCGATTTCGGCATTGGCCGCCGCCAGCTCCACCAATTTGTTGCGACGGTAATTTTCTTCGTCATTTTTGGCCTTTTCCTTGAGTTTATTCTCGATGTCCGCTTTCAATTCTTCCAGCGTATCAAATTCGCTCACGTCTTGAGCGAACTCGTCATCCAACTCGGGCAGGCGCAACCGTTTGATTTCATGCAGTTTCACCTTGAAGACGGCTTCTTTGCCGGCCAGTTCTTCGGCATGGTAATCTTCCGGGAACGTGACGTTGATTTCTTTTTCTTCTCCAGGTTTCAGGCCGATCAGTTGATCCTCAAAGCCCGGGATGAATTGGCCGGAACCCACTTCCAGGTTGTATTGTTCCGCTTTGCCTCCTTCAAACGGCTCCCCGTTGATAAACCCTTCGAAGTCGATGATGACGCGATCGCCTTTTTCCACCGTGCCCTCTTCGACCACTTCCAACTGGCCTTGCCGTTGTTGCATCTTTTTCAGTTCTTCTTCCACGTCTTCCGGCTTGACGGAGAAATCTTTGGCCGGTACTTCCAATCCTTTGTACTCGCCCAACTTCACTTCAGGCTTTACGGTGACTGTCGCCTTGAAGATCAGTTCCTTGCCTTTTTCCATTTGTTCGATATCGATCTCCGGACGATCCACCGGCTCGATTCCCGTTTCCTCAACGGCCGCTTGATATGCTTCCGGCAGGAGGATATCCAGTGCATCTTGATACAACGCTTCCACACCGAAACGCTTTTCGAAGATCGGGCGCGGCACTTTCCCTTTGCGGAATCCGGGCACGGACACTTTTTTCACGACTTTTTTAAACGCTTGATCCAGTGCTTCGTTCACTTTGTCGGCGTCCACTTCGACGGTGAGCACGCCCTGGTTTTTCTCCGTTTTTTCCCAGCTTGCCTTCATCGGTTCTTCCCTCCTGACGAACTCTATTGACACAGATGAGATTCCATCCCACCGAATGACCGTAATTACAACCTCTTCATTATAACATATGAACCTTTGTTTGCAACACGGCTGACAAGGCACGAAAACCCGTACATAACAGAAAAACCCCGTTTGGGGTTTGGAACCGGAAAACGGGATTCTCCGGGAGCCGAGTTGATCGGCTCCCGTTATCCGCTCTCATCACAATTTGGATGGCGTCCCAGGAGGGATTCGAACCCCCGACCAGCGGCTTAGAAGGCCGATGCTCTATCCAGCTGAGCTACTGGGACACGGATCATCGGTGAAATGAAAAATCAGCGTATTTATTATACCATGATCCAATCACTTGTCAAGGTGGGGAGATGACGGGGAACCGTCTCGACTCCCCATTCTCCCCGGTGCACCGATTCAAAACAGGACGTACGATCCGCCGCGCTCCCCGATGATCTTTCCATTGGTCGTATAATACGTGACATGGACCGTTCCCGTACAGTCTGTCTCCAGGACGGCATAGGAAGGAACGCGAAATCCCCTCGGATAGGCGATACTCCCCGGATTGATGAACAACCGGCCGTTTGCCTGCTCACATACGGGAAAGTGAGAGTGCCCGAAACAGGCGATGTGGGCATCTACTTCCTCCGCTCGATAACGAATGGGCAACAGGGATGTTTTTACCTGATACCGATGGCCGTGGGTAACATAAAAGCGAATCCCCCCGGTTTCCCACACCGATTCCTTGGGGGCATCTTCCCAATCGCAGTTTCCCTGTACCACCGTCATGGACACATCCGGCAACTGATCGGCGGAAGTGCAAAAGTCGCCGCAGTGAATCACATGATCCGCCTTCACCTTTTGCACGATCTGTTTCAGCAAATTCGCTTTTCCATGGGAATCGCTCACAATGAGTACACGTATCGCTGACCCCTCCCATTCTGGTACTCAGGCAGATGGCGATGGGGAAAACGAAGTCTGAATGTAGCCTCGGTCGGACTGCGGTCTTGTCGCTCGCCTGGAAAACAATGTCCCTTTATGGAATGACCAGACACTCTCCGGAACGTGTCCGGCGATATCAGAAAGGCCCTCTCTCCATCTTCACAACGCGAACTGCGAGCGAAACAGCTCCAACAACTTCTGGATCGCCCGTGCCCGGTGACTGATCTCGTTTTTTCGTTCGGGAGGCAGTTCCGCCATGGTTTTTCCTTCTTCCGGCACGAAAAACAGCGGATCATATCCAAATCCGTACGCGCCACGCGGCTGGTCCGCAATGCGGCCGTGACACTCCCCGCGAACCACCCGTGTCTCTTCACCAGGCACGGCCAACGCGATCACGCAGACAAACATCGCATCGCGGCTCTTATCGGGCTTACAGCTCAGTTCCGCCAACAGCTTGCGGTTGTTATCCTCGTCGGTTGCATCGGGACCGGCATAACGGGCTGAATAGACGCCGGGAGCGCCATTGAGCGCCGGTACCACCAATCCGGAATCATCGGCAATCACGGGGCGATCCAATGCACGCATCGCCGTTTCCGCCTTTTTGATCGCATTGGCCTCAAATGTGTCGCCGTCTTCCACGATGTCGGGAACGCCCGTCGCCTGTGTGAGATCCACCACCGGCAGCCCCAGCTCCCGCCGCAAAACGGCGTCAAATTCATTCGTCTTGTGTCTGTTGCGGGTGGCCAGCACCACATCCGGCCACCGCCACGAACTATTCCGTTGCGCTTTCAACAGCGTTCCCTCCGATCAGCGCAGCGGCTTCTCCCAGCACTTCACGCTGATAGGCAATCAACTGTTGCGTCCCCAGCTTGGCCAAATCCAACAAGCTGTGCAACTCTTCCGGGGTGAACGGTGCTTCCTCGCCTGTCCCCTGCACCTCGACATATTTGCCCGAACCGGTCATCACCACATTCATGTCCACATGTGCCGATGAATCCTCTTCGTAACACAAGTCCAAACAAGGCTGGGTACCTACGATCCCCACACTGGTGGCGGCCAGAAAGTCCTTCACCGGCAAACGGGAAAGCGTTCCCGCCTTCACCATTTTGTACAATGCATCCACCATGGCCACAAAGGCACCCGTGATGGAGGCGGTACGTGTTCCGCCGTCCGCCTGGATCACATCGCAGTCCATCCAGAGCGTCCGTTCACCCAATTGTTCCAAATCCACCACTGAGCGAAGCGCACGACCGATCAAGCGTTGGATTTCCATCGTACGCCCGCCCACTTTTCCTTTGCTGGATTCACGAATGGTGCGCGTCTGCGTGGCTCTCGGCAGCATGGCATATTCCGCCGTCACCCAACCTTTCCCCGTTCCGCGCATAAAGGGGGGCACCTTGTCTTCCACCGTTGCAGTACAGATGACGCGCGTGTCACCGACACTGATGTAGACGGAGCCCTCGGCCGTTTTTATGTAATCCAGCACCATCTCCACTTTCCGCATCTCATTAAACGCTCGTCCGTCTACTCGCAATCGCTTCCCCTCCATCTTCAAATCCTCATCCATTATAGCATAACCGATTGGTTTCACCGTAAGTACGAAAAGAAATCATAAAAGAAAAAAAGAGGCAGTCTTCCACCTCTTGTTGGGATTACCCAAAGGGTCAGAATTTACCGGGGTTGACGATCTCGGGACGCATCACCGGTTTCGCCAGGGACTGGCCGGTTTCGATCGTGCCGTCAGCCTTCCCGTCGACGGTGATTTTTACCTTTTTCACGCCGGTGTTTTCCGTCAACGAGAGGACAATGGTCTGAATGGCGTCTTTGGATGCCGATTTTTGATCGCTGTACTGCAGCAATTCCTTGCTGAAATCGGCCATCACCGTATCCCCTTTCACGGTGGCGGAATGGACTTGCGTCGTTTCGGACAGTGCGCTGCTGAGACGGGACCCGTTTTGCGGCCCCTTCACCAATTCCGCCAATGTTGCTTGAGCCACATTGTCCGTCCTGTTGATCATCCGCGTCACCGGCACATAATACACCATGTTGTCCGGCGTCTGGCCGAGGAAGTATAGCGTAACCGGCATGCTTTGGCTGATGTTGACACCTTCGGCCATTTCCACGTTGATTCCCTGTTCCCGTGTCAGCCCCTGTGTGGGGGTTTTGCCTTTGGGCATCGTTTCCAGCGGGTGTCCGTTCACCCAGATGTTCACCCGCTTGACGGAATCAAACCCCGTCAAGGTCCAGGTCACCGCGCTCAGAATCTGATTTTCCATCTTGGGATCATATGACAGAAACTCCTTGGAAAAGTCGACCGTGGCCGTCCCATCCTGGATGTTGACCCCCTTCACTTCGGTTCCCTTTGGCAGAACCCCGCTGAATCCTTTGGGCAACATCCTTTCCTCCTGACCGCCCTTCACCAGGTAGCGAAGTGCCTCCTTGGCAATGCCTTTTTCCCTGGGAATGGACAATGTGTAGGGGACCACATATCCCGAATCCGTCAAAAGATACAACTCCACTCCGCCCTGTTTTTTGGCCGAAACCGCTTTGGCCGTACCCGCCGCCGTACCCTGATCCTTCGGTTGCAGATCTGCCGGCGGCGGATCGATGACACGGGAGGTTTTCTCATTCGGTCCGTACAAGCAGCCGGACAGCAATAATGAGATAAGGAGCAACACCATGCCAACATACGCGGTTCTACTTCGCATCTCATTCCCTCCTTGGACAAAGTTCCATTACATGTATACGAGCCCTGGAGGGAACTTATCACCGCGAATGTCAAAACCGCATCAAACCCCGGACACACCGGTTGTGGCAACCGGTTCCAGCTCGGCTTGTTCCACTGTAATGGACATGCCCAACCAGCGTTCGGCGATCCGGCGGAACCCTTCCGGCTCCCCGCTGGTGAAAAACTGATGTGAAACCTGACCTGCGGGTTGTTCCCTTTCCGCCAGCAGTCGTTTGTGATTGAGGACCACGCTCAATTCGCGGGCGGTCTCTTCCGCCGAACTGATCAGGATCACCTGTTCGCCCATCACTTTTCCGATCAAATCAGCAATCAACGGATAATGCGTACAACCCAATATCAATGAGTCCACATCCTGCCCTTTCATGGGCGCCAGCGACGTTTCCACAATCCGATACGCCTGCTCCGTCGGACCCACACCGCTTTCCACCAGCGGCACCAAGGCAGGACATGCATGACTGACGACAAACAAATTGGGATGAATCCGTCTGAGCGTTTTCTCATATGCGGCACTTTGTATCGTTCCCTGCGTGCCGATCACACCGATCCGACCGTTTTTCGAAGCCTTGATGGCCGCACGGGCTCCCGGTTCGATGACGCCGAGCACGGGGATATCCACTTGCTCCCTGATCAACTCCAACGCGGCTGCCGTCGCCGTGTTGCAGGCAATGACCAGAGCTTTCAACGGGAAGCGCATCAAAAAGCGCACAATTTCCAACGTGAATTGCCGCACTTCTTCCGTCGAGCGCGGTCCATACGGACACCGACGCGTGTCTCCAAAATACACGACCGTTTCCCGTGGCAATTGGCGGAAGACTTCCTTGACCACAGTCAATCCGCCAACGCCGGAATCCAAAATGCCGATAGCGCGATTGCTGGATGTCAATTGGTCCATGGTTGTCAGCTCATTCCTCCACTTTTCTCTTGCTTTGCCGTTTTTTCATGGTTACAACTCTCTGCTTGACCGATTGATATATCTTATGTCGGTCAATCCCTCGATGCTTATGCCAGTGTTTGGCTGATCCATTCTTTTTGATCCGGATACATCTAATCTTTCATCCGCTCGTACAACATCTCCAGATGCTGGCCGATGGCTTTGACCTCCTCAGGAGCAAAATGCCCCAATATTTCGGCCAAATACTCCTGGCGTGCCTGCATCACGTCGCGGATGACGGTTTCTCCCCGCTCCGTCATGTGAATGCGGACGACCCGACGGTCCCGCTCGTCTCTGACACGGGTCACAAATCCGCTTTTCTCCATTCTGTCAACCAGGTCCGTCATGGTACTGCAAGCCAAACACATTTTCTGGCTCAACTCACCGATTGTCAAATCCCCCTCCTCCATCAAATAGATCAATGCGGTGAATTGGGGAGGGGTGATGGGAAAACGCGTCAATATTTCGCGTCCCTTTTGTTTGACGATGGTACTGATTCCCCGTAACAAACGCTCGATCTTATTGACCAACTCCGGTGAATGTGAATGCGTCCGCATGCTTCTTCTCCTTCAATCAATGTCCATCAATCGTCTTTTATTGTAACCGGAATCTTCGCAGGTTCATCCTCTCTATGAAAAACAAGTTATGAAAAGTATACAAAAAACCCGACCGAGTGACAAACAGGAAACCCAATCGATCATCTGTTATGTATCAGAGAGGGGGTGTAATTAGAACTATCATTTCTTATATTTAATATTTACACTTATTCATTTTTTTGCTAATATTGATTCGACCAGCAGAAGGTAAGAGAATTTGGAACCTTATCAAAGGAGGAAGGGCTTGCCGTATGAATCACCTCAGACGGAAAAGCGCGGGAATCATGGTTTTGATCGCCTTCGGTCTCCTTCATATACCATCAGCTTGGGCGTTTACACCTTGGTATGTCAACGGAAGTTCGGGGCCGATCTGGCATCAGCCCAACCATTATGTTTATTACCGTTGGGGTGGAAACATCAGCAGTGGGACAACCTATTACGAAGGATTTCGACAGGCGTTGGCCGATTGGAACAATGCCCAGGGGCAACGGAAGTTTGTCCGGGGAGGGTCAACTGCACCGGGGGCGTTGGACACTTACAACGTAGCCGACGGCACGTACGGCACCACCAACCTTTCCGGTAACACCTCCACCGGTTCGATCAACGCCTGGGCCGCCAAAATCAATCGGTGGTATGCCAAGACCCATACGTCCAGCGGAGCCAGAAACACGGCCGGACATGAACTGGGACATGCCCTCGGACTCCATCACACGAACAATTACGCCATCATGAATGTCAAAGAAACCGGGATCATGATCCCGCAGTCGGATGACATCAAGGGCATCAACTACATTTACTGACAAAAGGGGGCATTCCTTTGTCGAACGCACTGAAAGGAATCTGGATATTGATATTTGCCGGAATGCTGATCATCGGCAGTGTTGTTTTTTTCACCCAATCCCAAGCGTCGCAGCCGGGCGAGATCCGGGTTACTTCCTCATCGCAAACCATCACCGTTGACACACTGGAGAAAATGACACACCAAGCAGATTACATCGTGGTGGGTACGTTTGAAAAGTTCGATTCCACTTGGAACGCCGCCCGTAAGGGAGACGGTCCCGACGCCAAACCGGATCCCCGCCATTATGCAGAGGGCCGTTTGTACGACTTTCATGTGAATGAGGTGCTAAAGGGTTCGATTCCCGATCGCATCATCAAGGTCAGCATCATCTATGCCAAAACGGAACAGGATCTCCACATCAACGGACGACCATCCCGCATCACGATGAGAGACCCCCATTTTATCGCACCCGTGTTCGGCAAAAAATACATCCTGTTTTTGACCAAGGCGAACAATGTTCCCCCCATTTACGGCATCCCTTTTCACCCCTATCAAATTCAATTCGATGATGCCGGCAAAGCCGTGTTGAAAAAACCGAACAGCCAACCGATGATTGAGAAGAAGCAGTTCGGATCTTCCCAAGTAGTGATCACTCACGAGACGGATTTCAAAATGAATGACACCATTACCGGCAGGGATTTCAAAGAGATCAAGGCGGAGATTCTGCGCGCAACAAAACGGCAATAGGAAAAAGCCGGGAGGTTGAAAACTCCCGGCTTCAGTTTGGATGACAAATTCCGCGGCCTCCGACTTCCCGTCTCCGTTCCGTAGCGACAGCACGAGCCGCTTGAGGGAAATCAGACCCGATCCGCCCTTCCGGCCCTTCTTTACATCAGCATCGTCTGATCCATATCGTGAGCATTCCCCTTCGCTCGGCTGCACCCAGGGAAGCAGCGCAAGGTCGCTTTTGATTCTCAAGGACAGGATGCGGGCAAGAGATACTTCGTTCAGGACATTGCCAAGGAATGGCCAAATACACCCTGGGAACAGGCTGCTCTTTTAATCTCTTCCCATGTGATGCCTTAAAAGCTCGAAAACGCGCAGACAACTTCAAAAATCAAAGATTTGAAGCCAGTTCTCAATGGGGATTTGGGGAACGACCTCAGAATCGGTCATCCGCTTTCACCTTTCTCAACATGAACATTGCCGTGACATTATGTAGCATGTTGGCTCAACAAAGCCCTCCCTGAACCATCCCCAAAGTGACAGACATTGATGTGGTTACAATCAAGATCAGGAGCGGGGCGTTCCGACACAACCTGATCCCCCGGCTAAAAAACCTCACCTCCCGTTTAGGCATGAAATTAGACCCATGACCTGTTACCAATGCGGATAGGTAAACAAATCCTGGTTATGAAATGGATCCCCTCTTAAGGAGAGGGATAAGTGCACCTATACAGGCCACACTGATGTGTGGCCTGAGACTGCTGACAAAGTTCGCGAAAAGCCGTCTACCGACTCCGCTCCGTACCCTTGCGGCTGGAGTCAGACGGCTTTCGCTCTGAACCTCAACAACCTGAAGACTTTTGGTAGCTTTGTCATACAATACGCCACCAGGAAACAGGTGTTGCCGTTAATCCTTTGCCTTCAACCAGACTGATTCATTAATAACCAAATCCGATTCCGGCAAAGACAAAGATCGTAGCGATGACCAACAGGAAAATCAAGAGACGGCGAAGTCCGATGCCAAAACCGAAGCCATAACCCCAGCTCATCTGACTCCCCCCTTTCGTCCAATCCCGGATTCACATTATTCATCACCGTTCTTCTCGGAAACCACAAATGCCTCAATAACGGAAAAATGGTTATTTACATATAAACCAAAAAAATTTGCTTGCCACTATCAACAGTAGCCCTTCCTCATCACAAAAGCCGGAACACTGTTTCCCACAAAACAGTTGGCAAAGATTTTGTTGAGGCAGATATTGAACCTCAATCCAATGGCAATACCCCTGCTCAAACGGCGGAGGTTCATTTTTGTCAACAGGAATACACTCCCGGGCTCCTCCATGGCGGGTAGTGCCCCCTTCATATCAACCCTTCGGAACGAGATTGCACGAATGTGTGGTCTCGTCAGTCATTTTTTATACTTGGGCTAAACCCATATTTGTCATCCTAGATCCAATCAAAATATGGGCCTTTACCCAACACTCCTTTTTTCTCATGTTTAGGTGAGCTTTATCCACAAACGATTCACTTTTATCAAGAGCGAATTCTGCAACCGCAAGCTAACGCTTCCCTGCTCGAGGATGTCGCTATCGGCTAAGCAGGGTGATTGGTCAGAATGTCCGCTTCAACTCATTGCGAAAATGGGACCAAAGGGCCAACCAAAAAAGTTCGTTGTCAATATCAACAATGACAATCATAAGAGCATCTTTTTTTCTGTAAAAAATGCTTTGAATTGACAAACCCGACAGATGAACCACTGGGTTTGTCATGATCGGGAATGATTAGATATCTGATACAACAACTTCTGTAAGGGATCAGCCATCACCATGAAAGACATATGTCGGACATGCTACCGAGACAAATCTTCTATCATCCTCTCATTTTTTATGTGAATTCACCTTATGGAAGGGTTAATTTTACGGGTACAAAACGCCCATGAACGATGTTATTATAGTTTAGGGATAATACAGATAATCATTATCCGAGTTAGGGGTGATTTATTTTGCAATTCAGCGTTGGTGTCGAATATGCTTTACATTGCCTTCTGCATTTAATAGATCAACCTTCCAATCAATCCATAGGAATCAAACAGTTGGCTCAATACCAAGGAGTTTCTGAAACATATCTGGGGAAAGTATTCACACGCTTAAAAAAAGCTGGAATTGTTACATCGACACCCGGAGTGAAAGGCGGCTATCAACTGGCCAGGAATCCCGAAAAAATCACATTTTTAGATGTAGTAGAGGCTTTGGAAGGAAAAACTCCTCTTTTCCAATGCAAAGAAATCCGACAAAATTGTGTGATTTACAAGGATCAGCCAGCCCCGGATTGGATGGTTCAAGACCCTTGTTTGATTCAATGTGTCATGCATGAGGCCGAACAGAAGATGAAATCGTATTTGGCGACCAAAACCTTGGCATGGTTACATGAAGAGTTGAACCGGAAAATTCCGGATCAAATCCAAACGAAGAAAAGAGAGTGGTTTAAACAGGCGTTATCCTGATGAACCATATTTTTTTGGATTGAACTACAGCCCATAAACTCTTCAATAACTAAAACGGGGTGTATCGATGAATCCTGCAATGCAAAATCGCTTTCGTTTGCTGGTTGGTTGGATTACCCTGTTTATTATCGGGACAGATCTCTTTGTGGTGTCCCCGTTGTTGCCGCTGATCGCGAAAAACTACCATGTGACGTCGGCCGAAGCAGGATGGATGGTCACTGCTTTTTCTGTGGCTTATGTGGTTGGAGCTCCTTGGCTGGGTTCGCTTTCCGATAAAATCGGTCGGAGAAGACTCATCGTACTGGGTCTGTTTATATTTGCCTCGGCTAATTTACTGACCGCTTATTCAATGCATTTTTACTTATTGGTTGCCAGCCGGTTGTTGGTTGGATTGGCTGCAGCAGCCATCACACCTTCGATTTATGCTGTGACTGGAGATGTGGCACCGGATGACCGGCGCGGTTCTTGGTTGGCTATTGTCGGATCGGGGCTGCTGATGGCGTTGTGGGCCGGTGCACCGATCGGTTCACTGGCCGGGGAAGTGTATGGATGGACATGGGTCTTTATCGGATTGGCTGTGTTGAGCTTGTTGATGATGTTTTTGAATCAAAAGGTTTGGCCGAACGTAATAGTTTCAGGAGCTTCTCTCCAAGCTTCGGAACATGCAAAGTTTTTCGAACTGATCAAAGCCATCAGCCCCACGATTTTTTGGGGGACAGCGGTGTATGGCTTTTACACCTATTTAGGATCGGGCTTGCGAGTGGAGAATCATTTTACAGGACAAATGGTGGCCTTGGCGTTAACCTGCTACGGAATTGGCGCAGTGATTGGAAGCCTGAATGGGGGAAAGCTTGCAGATCGGTTTGGAGCCAAAAAGGTGGGAACATTCAGTCTGGTGTTACTGGGTGCATTGCTCATTGTGATCGGTGTGGCCTTGCATACTCAATGGTTATTGCTGTTGTGTTTAGCCTTGTTTGCATTTTTGGGATACGGCTTTTTTCCTGCACACCAGATGCGTTTGGTTCAAGAGCATCCACATCAGCGGGGAGCGTTTATGGCCTGGAACAACAGTGGGTTGTACATCGGCATCACGTTGGGATCTTCCATCGGAAGTGGAATCATGTCCTCCCTTGGTTTTGAATGGCTGCCTTTTGTATGCTGTGTTTCAGCTTTTATCGGATCACTGATCAGCTACCGAACAGGGTCAAACAAAATGGAAACAGCCGCCCACAGTTCGACTGAAGAGAGACCCATCTCCCGCTGAGTCTGGCAAGGATTGGTTTTATAAAGAGGAAAAAAGCTCCCTTTTCACTTCACTTGATTGCTTAGCGTAGGGCAGGGCAGGCTGCCGGACGAAGTATTTCCCGTCAGCCTCCCCCTAGGATCCGGGGTAATACCAGCATAGCTATCACCAAGTGCAATCTGGATTCCATTTACAAAGTATCGATTTTCGGACAATGAAGCGACAAGATAAAAGTACTGAAAGAAATACTTTTTTGTGTCAAAGGAGTGTGCCGCAAGATGCACCCAATTGGAGAAATAAAGGAGATTATGAGATACCCGGTTAAATCTTTTCAGGGAGAAAGCGTACAAAGGGCAAAAGTAATGAAATATGGTCTCTATGGCGACCGCAGCCATGCTTTCTTGGATGAAACAAGACCCGACAAATTCTTGACGATTTCGCAATGTCCTGAAATGGTGAGGTATCAAGCGAGGTTCTTGGGAGAGGAATCCTTGAATGACTATCCACCCGTAGAAATTACTACTCCCGACGGGAAAGTCTATTTTTGGGGGGACACCGAACTACAGCATCACATCGAACGGATGGCCGGCAGAAAAGTTTCACCAGTGGAGTTTCCCCCTACACACGTGCCTTTCGGAGCAATTGAGGAGGAGCATGTGCAGATTGTTACGGACGCTTCGCTTGAGAAATTGCAGGAGTTGTGGGGGAAAGAGATTGATGTCAGACGGTTTCGCCCCAATTTCTTGTTTACCCTTTACCAAAAAGTCCCTTTCGTTGAAGATAACTGGTTGGGGAAAATGTTGAAAATCGGGGAACTTGAACTGATGGTCAAAAGGCATTGTGAGCGTTGCATGATCATAACGGTTGATCCGAAAGACGCGAATCGCGACACAACCTTGCTTAAGACGGTAGTCAAAGAACGGAACAATTGCTTTGGAGTTTATGCCACCGTGATCAAGCCGGGAGAGATTGAAGTGGGACAACAGGTGTTGCTGATTGAATGATCAAGGTCGATTACAGGTACGTTGGCCTTTTCTTTTTATACGCCGCCGTGGGTGGTCAACGACATCATCTCTTCCAACGAGGGTTAGAACCAATCTGATCCTTCCTTCACATCAAGAGCAAAGATTGATCAAGCACGCCCGATCCTCCGGGTAAGAATGATCCGGCGCAAAGGCCTTCTCCCTATTTGCTTTTGTATGGTGGCCACGTCCTTGATTTGGTATGCTCCCTGTTCTTCTTGGGCAACCTCAAAAAAAGAAAAACCTCACGCTTGGCGCCACTAACATTGAGCCAGCGAAAGGATCTAAGAACACCGTCCGGTGGTGTTACCTTCTTGATTAAATCCACCAACCGATCAACCGGTTTTTCGGCTGGATAATATCCAATCTTTTTTGCTTTTCTTAAGTCCCTCAATATATTGGCTTAACTCTTCATCTGTAGAAAAATGAGTATGTAACACCCGATTGGTGTATGAGAGGGAGATCGATTTTTCATAAGGCAGGTTAATGTATTGACACCCTCTATTATTGCGAAAAGAAAACCAATATTCGTATAAACTGTTCTCAATCAATGAAATGACTTGTTGCCGATTTACATTCAATGTTGTCACATCCTTATCTTTGGGGTGCCGCACTCTCTCTCTTAGCCATCTCACTCTGGTGACGATGCATTCAGATACTCACAATCTGGTACTGTTGACAACCCGTCTTGGGCTTCAAAACCTAGACGGGTTTCTTTTCATTTCTGCCTAATATCCAGCTTTTTTGGCATCCTCCCCGTTCCAACAAAACACCCTTTTTCTATGGTAAATCCTTGTATTGGTTCCATGTACTCTTTGGTTTCATAGTTACCAGCGTATTTGTCGGGTTGCCTCCCTTGGATCAGTTCCCCACGTTGTCCATGACGCTGTAGCCGTGACAAGAATTTGTCGATTGGCCGCTTTTAAAACAATAGAGTTCCAATGGTAATACCCGTTTTCAGGAGCGTAAAAAGTACCATATATCTTCTACCCAATCCCAACACATGTCGACCGTTTTTCTCGCCTGATGATAACCTTCTTCATTGTCTAATTGATCCATCACTTTTTCTGTTAATCTAACAGATAAGCCACTCTGGCATCTACATTCACATTCATGATCCATTCCATGATCGCAATCCTCCTTTCTCCAACCCGCCGGCCTTTGGTAAAAGGAAAAGAACCTAATATAACTTGTTAAGAAGCTCAGTGAATGTATCACAAATAGGAACAACCTTGTCCCATTCATGGTCCCAAAAAACGACTTTGGGATTGTTTGGATCTTGCCTGAAATCAAAGCAGATAAAGTTACCGGCTGGATCATCGGCAATCGGGAAAACGTCCTTTGGCAATGCCTTCTTAATACGGTTATACACATCCAAAATGTACATTTCACTATCCGGCCGGAAACTGAGCAAAAAGCCAAAGGAAGTACCTTTTCTTCCTTCAAAATCAAATGTACTGGGCTCTGGCGTGGCACCGTCGTTTTTACATACACACTCAACAAAATCATTCGGAAACTGAATTTTCCATTGATCCTCAACTGTTTTTATTTTTTCGTCGTTCAGTTCCGCTTCCGAAGCAAGCCATTCAATTTTTTTCATTGTTTATCTCCCCTTCTTATTATAGTCGCTTCCTCCATCCCTGACCGCAACATCTTTTCCTCTAACGGATTGTCAGGCAAGAATCACATTCCATTTGGGTGCAATTCGAACGGTCAAAGCAACTCCCTACTTTATAACTGGTTCGGAGCATCCCAAAATTGATCAAAGTTTCATCAAGATTAGGTTCCCTTCCATAAACGGTAAATGGAGAATTATGGAAAGTAAATATGCGGTACAGTCGTCACCACAAACAAAACTCTCCCAAGGCCCACAACTTGGACAGGTTTTCTCTACAACATTTCATTCCTCTTTTCTTGCTTCAATCAACAAAACTTAAAGAAGGAATTTAAAGAAAACCGATTGAATACCTTTATCGGAAAGGGGGATAAAAGTGCTTGGTGATTTTTTGGAGAAGTTGTTCAACCGTTTCTTATGGTTCCCCTTTATAACAGCATATATTGTGCTTTCTGGATTGGTATGGTACGCTATATCTCAGATGGATTGGGGTAACCTCAAAAAGACCCCGATACCAGTGATAATAGTTGCTTCTGTATTATCTATATTGGCCGCTCTTCTTTTCTGGTGGAGTTACAAAGAAACGGCAAAATCTTTGCGTTTCAAGAGAGATTTTTCGGAGAGCGACAAAGATTTGGTCAAGGCAACCGACGCTCTTGATATTATGAGTAAAATCGGGAATCAAATTACGAAATGTATATCCGAACCTTTTTCAACGGCCAACAATCATTATACCTTTCATTCGATTTGTTGGCTGATTCGGGCATTTATGATCAATGAAAGATCGAAGGACCCAAAAGTGGTACTTTTTATTCCGAATGAGGAAGAAAGCCACCTGGAACCATGTGGTTGGGCAAATCACTCTACTCGCATCCAAAAATTCACTCTAAAAATTAGTCAAGAAAATGCAGCAGGATTTACATATATGACGGGTGAACCTTATTATTTACCTGACGTAAACGCCCCTGGTGTTCGTTTTGAACGCAACAGTTATTCTAACAATTCGTTCTGTTCATTGGTTACAGTTCCCGTAAAATGCGGAAATGAAGTAATTGGCGTTCTAAGTGTGACAGGTCAAGAAAAAAATTCGTACAATGAATCTGAAGACATTCCTTATTTAAGGGCTTTTGCCAACGCACTTTCCCCTTTGGTTACTCACCATTTATTAGGTAGAAAGGGTGTCTGTGGTGAACACCGTGAAACAGTTGGGTCCAAAAGAACAGATCATTTATGAACAGTTTGAGCAGGGGAAAATGTCCCGTCGTGAATTTTTGGACCGTGCAACAGAAGGTCTCTTTAGGGAAAAAAGGCGGAAAGTGGCGGAAAGGCATGAAAAATATTTTGGGAAAAAAATTTTGTGACCAATCCAATAGTGGCTTGGTTTTTTCTTTCGTACCAAATAACAACCGGGCGGGACAATCCGCCCGGTCTTCTTTATTTGATGGTCTGATCTTGGTTACATCCTATTCTAAATCATCGAATCTCTTCCACCAATCCTTTTATTCCCCCTTGGCAGCCTCCACTTTGTCTTATCCAACACCACCAACACCGCCGTATCGGCTATCGGGAATATCCCAAGTCTTGGTCAAACGGTACTACCTTTATAAACAGGCGTTGCAGAAGGAAGCCGAACGGCTCGTGGAAAAGGGCGTCATCAAGGAGAAGGAGGATATCTACTATCTGTCGTTTGAAGAACTTCGGGAGGTCGTCCGTACAAACCGGCTGGATTACAGCATCATAACCAAGAGAAAAGAGGAGTACGAGGTCTATGAGAAGTTGACGCCGCCGCGGATCTTAACATCCGAGGGCGAGTGTATCGTTGGCGAGTACAACGCCGACAATATCCCCCAAGGGGCTTTGTCGGGCATCCCCGTCTCGTCCGGCATTGTCGAGGAACGCGCACGTGTCAATTTAAAAATGGAGGACGCCGACAACATAGAGGATGGCGATATCTTGGTCACGACATTTACTGATCCCAGCTGGACGCCGTTGTTTGTATCCGTCAAGGGCTTGGTGACCGAAGTAGGCGGGCTGATGACCCATGGTTCCGTCATTGCGCGCGAATACGGTCTTCCGGCAGTCGTAGGGGTGGAAAACGCTACGAAACGGATCAAAGACGGACAGCGGATCCGTGTGAACGGAACAGAAGGATACGTTGAACTGTTGTGACGGGGGATGACCGCTAACATACATTAGCGGTCATTCAACCGGGACGGGACAGGTCTTTGTTTTCCGCCCGAGTCTCCCTTTTGACTATTTTTTTGCCATTAAGTACATAAAATAGGGTGCCCCAATGATTGAAACGACAATTCCGGCAGGAATACCGCTTGGGTCCAATATGACCCTTCCGATGGTATCCGCAGCAAGGAGCAAAATGGCTCCGAGCACAGCCGCTATCGGAAGGAACCATTGATGACGCGGTCCTACCAATGCCCTTGCGATATGCGGAGCCATGAGCCCAATAAACGGGATACTTCCGCTGACTGATACAGAAGCTGAGGAAAGAGCCACCGCGATAAAAATCAGGATGAGCCTTTCCCTTTCCACATGGACCCCCAAACCCACAGATACATGTTCATGCAAGTTCAATATGTTGAGTACATTCGATTTTGCCAAGACAACAGGGAGCAACAAAAGAATCCAAGGAAGTAAGGCCAGAACAAATGTCCAATCATCTCCCCAAATTCTCCCCGCCATCCAATTGGCAAAAAAATCATATTCCTCACGTTCCAAACGGGTGCTCAGGGTTAAAATCGCGCCATTCATGGCAGCTGCTATCCCAACACCAATTAAAACGAGCCGATTCGGATCAACCCCCTCCCCTTTTAGATAGGACAGGATGTAAATGATAGCTGCAGCGAATATTCCTCCCAATAACGCAAAAAGGGGGAGTACGTATAAAAAATTTGTCGATTCTGCGGTAAAAAACATAACATAAAAAACCACCATCAGCCCGGCGCCTGCATGAATTCCCAAAACACCCGGATCCGAAAGCGGGTTTCTGGTAATACTTTGCAGAATCGAACCGGAAACGGCCAGTCCCATACCGGCCAGTATCGTGATGATGATTCTCGGAAGCCGGAAATCAAATAAAATCAAATTTTCCTTGCTGGTGCCCTGTCCTAAAATGGTACGTGCCAATTGAGCAGGGGATAAAGATATATATCCGGTTGCCACACTGATCACGAAAAGTGCCAGAAGCAAAAAGAGTGCTGATATCATGGTGAATCGCACTCTCTTGAGCCGATCTGAATTGATCATGTTCACTTTCTTCCCCCCTTTCGTGCAAGATAAAGGAAGAAAGGAACGCCGGCAATGGATACGATTGCACCAATTGGGGTCTCATATGGAGCGTTTACCATTCTCGCAGCCGTGTCGGCAAGCACCATCAGTATGCCTCCAAATACGGCTGAACATGGGATGATCCAACGATAATCCGTCCCAACCAGATAACGGACTATGTTAGGCACCATTAATCCAACAAAAGCAACAGGCCCAACCAGTGAAACGGCAGCTCCCGCCAGGATCAGCACAACAGTCATCAGGACGGCTTTTGTTAACAGAGTCCGCTGTCCCAACCCTTTTGCCATTTCTTCACCAAAGCTGAGGATGGTTAAGTGTTTGGAAAGCACGATTGCCATCATCATTCCCACAACAACCACCGGGAAAATCAGTTTCAATTGGAGCCAGTTTGTTCCGGAAACACCCCCAGCCGTCCAAAAAGCAAGATCCTGAGACAGTTTATAATACAGGGCCATCCCTTCCCCTAAAGCCGACAATAATGCCGACACAGCTGCACCCGCCAGAGTGATGCGGACGGGAGACATTCCTCCCGGCCTTAACGATCCCAGACCAAACACCAGTCCGGCTCCTATTCCGGCACCAATAAAGGAAACGAACATGACTGATAAATAGGTGGCACTCGGGTGGAAAGCAAATACACACGCAAGAGCCAGACTTGCACCGGCGTTGAGACCAAGCAGACCGGGATCTGCGAGGGGATTTCTTGTCATTCCCTGCATAATGGCTCCGCTGACCGCAAAGGCTGCCCCAACGATTGCTGCTCCCAGCTCCCTCGGCAACCTGATGCCGACAATAATTTGATCCGCTTCCCTGGTGGAATCATAGTGAAAAATCGATCTCCACACAGTTTGAAAATCAATATGGGCAGCCCCTACTGAAATCCCCAACACAATACTCCCTATCAGGAGTATGAAACCGAAAGCCAATAGGGAAGTACCGATTGCCGGTCGGGAATAAACTTTATTTTCTTTTTCAACCATAAGATCCAGTCCCTTTAATAAACTTATGATTTCCCTTTGGTCAGTGCTTTGACGATGAATTCCATTTCTTTTTCAAGGGAGATCGGGTCATTGAAATAGAAGGACTTTGAATCGAATGGAATGACATGATTTTTTTGTACTGCCGGTATCCTTTTCCAAACATCCGTCTCCATAAATGAGTTATCCGCAGCTTCAGCTCCTTTACCCACAAAAATGTAATCACCTGCGTATTGGGGAATCACTTCGGCTGAAATTGCCTTATACCCAGGACCAAACACGTCTTGTTCCACTTTTTTGGGAGCTTTCAGACCAAGAGCCTGATAGATTACTTCCGTTCCACGACCCCAATTGTTCCCATATACGTAAATATCTTTTCCATATTTTTCTAAAACGGTAACGGTAACGTTGTCACCGATGGCTTCGCGGACCTTTTTCCTCGCCGCTTTCGCTTTCTCTTGCCACTCTTTCACCCACGCTCTTGCTTCCTTTTCTTTGCCAACCAATTTCCCTATTTCAATATGTTGTTGCAGATAATTGTATTTATCGTAGGTAAAAGCAACCGTCGGAGCAATCTCGGAATATTTCTTGATATTTTTGTCGTTTGAATAAGTAATGATCAAATCAGGATTTAATGCCACGAGCTTCTCCAAAGAATCAGTGGTTACCACTTCTACATCATCCAATTTGCCTTTAAAGAATTGACTCTCCTTGGGCCATTCGTTGACAGCGATCGGTTTAATCCCCAGTTTCAGCAGATTTCCTACATAAGACGCTGCCAGCACAGCAACTCTTTTCGGGCGGGCAGGCACTTTGATATCACCATGTTCAGAATGATAAACCCTCATTTTTTGTGAAGAATCAGCTTCCAGGCCGAAATGATTCTGATTCGTTCCACAAGCTGCCAACAAACCAACAAGAACTGCAATTAAGCTTAGAAACAAACATTTTTTGAGTATCCTCATTACGCTCATCCTCCATTCAATGTAATGAAAATCATTCTCAATTTAATGTTGAAAAAAATAAATATATCTTCGTCAGAAAATCGTTATATCGCCATTTCTTCCATTGCATGAAACCTGTTGATTAAATCGTATGTGAGGCAAATCGGTTTTTTTGTTCTCGGGTCTATGCCAATCTCAACATCAATGTGAAAGACACGCCTTAGAACCTGAGAAGTCATTACCTCTTCTGCGGTCCCTTCCTTTATGATGTCACCATCCTTCATGGCTACAATATGATCAGCGAAACGGGCTGCATGATTTAAATCATGAATCACCATCACAATGGTACGTTTTTCTTTTTCGTTTAAGTATTTCAGCAGCTCCAAGACCTCCAGCTGGTGTGCCAAATCAAGATATGTTGTCGGCTCATCAAGAAGAATGATATCCGTTTCCTGGGCTAACGCCATGGCAATCCAAACTCTCTGCCTCTGTCCTCCTGAAAGGGTATCCACTTCCCTGTCCCTGAAGGAGGCAATACCGGTTACCTGAAGTGCCCAATTGATTACCTCCCGGTCTTGATCCTTCAGCCTCCCCATCCCTTTTTGATAAGGAAACCTTCCATATGAAACCAATTCTGCAACCGTCAGCCCCTCCGGAGCACCCAGTGACTGGGGCAATATCGCCATTTTTTGAGCAATCTTTTTTGTAGATTCCTTAATAATTTCTTTTCCATCCAGAAATACAGCACCAGATTTTGCAGCAAGTATTCGAGCCATTGCTTTCAAAACAGTCGATTTACCGCAACCATTCGGTCCAATAATCGCCGTGATTTTATTATCAGGGATGTTTAAGTTTAAATTTTTTACGATATCATGGTCTCCATAGGCTATTCTTAAATTCTCGGTAAAAAGCCTGGACATGATTTTTCCCCCTGTTTCCCTTTGCTCACAAATTAAAAAGGGACAACGTATGTATATGTTCCAAAACGATCACCAATATTTTCCTTATCCATCAATCCCTCAACTTCCCCAACAACAGGAATGAAAGTGATTATCAGTTTCGATTTTATTGAAAAACCAACACCGCGTCAATGGGATGGTTGAATGACAGATTTTTTCAAAAGTGAAGGATTTTTTAACCAAAGTCTTGAACAAAGGGGATTTAGTGAAATAAGTGAAAACATATCCTCAAGTAACCATAACCATTCCCCAATTGAATTCTTTTTTCTTGTGCTCGAATTATCCAAGGCGGCATATTCAAACCTCCCTGCTCCCTCTTTAAAATCATTTGAAGAGTACTTGTGGACAATTCCTGTTTATTTATTTGTCATTTCGGAGGAAATCCAAGACCGTCGCCAATGGGAAGATGACCTATGTGCAACGGCAACAACCATGATGAAATTTTTCGAACACCTTTTTGTGAAATTAATCACATTCGCCTCATCTAATACAATATATAATTTAGATAGCAAGATGCTGTAGATATCGGTGTTTCAGGAGTAAAATTAGGTGTAAAAAATTGGGCTAAGAGAGGTTGTTATGTGAATATGTTCACAAAAAAGAGGTCTCGATTGCTGAAAAAGGGGGAAGCAAATTGGCATACGCAATTCAGGATGTAACCAAAAAGCATGACAAGGAAGTCAAGGTCATACCATTATTGATCACGCTGAGCATCGGTGTTGTCATCTGGTTTTTGCCGACTCCTTCAGGAGTAACGGAACAAGCTTGGCATCTGCTTGCCATCTTTATTGCGACCATTGTCGGTCTGATTATCAAACCCCTTCCCATGGGATCCGTGGCAATTCTCGCCATTATGGCGACAGGTCTCACGAAAACATTGAGCATCGATGATGCACTGAGCGGTTTCCAAAACTCCACGATTTGGCTCATAGTCATCGCTTTCTTTATTTCCCGAGGCTTTATTAAAACCGGCCTTGGCACAAGGATTGCCTATCTGTTTGTAAAAAAGTTCGGCAAAAAAACGTTGGGCCTTTCCTATTCGCTGTTGGCAAGCGACCTCATATTGGCCCCGGCAATGCCGAGCAATACAGCACGAGCCGGCGGCATTATCTTCCCGATTATCCGTTCTCTTTCTGAAACATTTGGCTCCCGCCCCGGGGATGGGACAGAAAGGAAAATTGGCGCTTTCTTAACAAAAGTCGCCTTTCAAGGTGATATGGTTACAAGCGCCATGTTTATGACTGCAATGGCAGCAAACCCCCTGGCAGCAAATCTTGCCAAAGATATATTAAAAACCGATATTTCTTGGACGAGTTGGGCAGCGGCTGCTCTTGTACCGGGGCTGGTGAGTCTGATATTGATTCCATTGGTTCTTTACAAACTGTATCCACCAGAAATTAAAGAAACCAAAGGTGCAACGGAATTGGCGACACAAAAATTGAAAGAATTGGGTCCGCTGAAACGGTCTGAAAAGAGTATGATCGCTGTCTTTCTATTGATCTTGTTTCTCTGGATTTTCGGCGAAAAGGGTTTGCCGATCTTGGGGGAAATTGGCGCAACAACCACTGCCTTTATTGGTCTTTCAGCCCTACTGCTTACCCAAGTTCTCACATGGTCAGACATTAAAAAAGAAGAGAATGCCTGGGACACGTTAACATGGTTTTCTGCACTGGTCATGATGGCGACCCACTTGGATAAACTCGGCTTGATTTCTTGGTTTAGCAATCGCATGAAAGATTCCGTAAGCGATATGGCTTGGGTATGGGGACTCGTCATCCTGGCAGTCGTCTACTTCTACAGTCACTATTTCTTCGCCAGCGCCACGGCCCACGTCAGTGCCATGTATTCCTCGTTCTTGGCCGTCATCACGGCTGCGGGGGCTCCGGGAATGCTCGCGGCTTTGATTCTTGCATATTTTAGCAATTTGTATGGTTGTATCACGCACTATGGAAGTGGTCCGGCACCCGTCTTTTTCGGCTCAGGTTACATTACGCAAGGCAAATGGTGGTCCCTTGGGTTAATCCTCTCTGTCATGCACATCGTGGTTTGGTTTGTGATCGGCGGCTTATGGTGGAAAGTACTCGGTCTTTGGTGAAAAGGAGATGAAGCCAGATGCTTTCGCGGTGCTGCAACGCAAAAATCAAAGTGGAGTTCCATGAGGAGTATGATTATTGCAGCGATGATGATTATCCGTTAAAAGTACCATATTTGGTTTGTACGAAATGCGGAAAGCGATACGTTCCCCAGTATACAGCGGAGGAGCAGAAAGAATTACTCGAAGAGAATTACCCGAATCAATGTGCACTCTGATTTGTCAGGAGGGCTTTCAATGAGAGAGATATCAACGGAATTGATCACCCGCACCGTTCGTGATTTATGTATTCAGGCCGCTTGTGACCTACCAAAGGATGTAGAAGAACTTCTTCAGAAAGCGTTGGAGAAAGAAACATCACAATTTGGAAAATATAGCTTGGACAAGATTCTGAAAAACGTAACCTTATCTCGAGAAGAACAGGCGCCAATGTGTCAAGATACCGGCATGACTGTCATTTTCGTTGAAGTGGGGCAAGAGGTGCATATTGTAGGTGAAAATCTGACAGAGGCGATCAACGAAGGCGTTCGGCAAGGGTATACAGAGGGATATTTGCGTAAATCCGTTGTGGAAGATCCTGTATTTCATCGAAACAATACCGGTGACAATACACCGGCTGTCATTCATACCGAAATCGTTCCTGGTGATCAAATTCGGATTCAAGTGTTGCCAAAAGGGGCGGGCAGTGAAAATATGGGGGCACTCAAAATGTGCAAACCTGCCGAAGGATTGGAAGGGATTAAGGAATTTGTCATCAAGACCATAACCGAAGCAGGAGGAAATCCCTGCCCGCCGGTGATTGTCGGTATTGGGATCGGCGGTACGATAGACAAATGTACGTTACTTGCCAAAAAGGCACTGACTCGAAAAGCTGGAGAGCCCCATCCGAATCCAGAATACGCCAAATTGGAACAAGAGCTTCTTGAAGAAATCAATAAACTGGGAATTGGTCCTCAAGGATTCGGGGGACAAGTGACTGCGTTAGCGGTTCATATAGAAACCTATCCCACCCATATCGCGATGATGCCAGTTTGCGTGACACTCAATTGCCATGCGGCACGACATAAAGAAGCTATTCTCTAAAGAGGTGTACAAAATGGCTGCTATCAAAAAAATTACGACTCCCCTAACATATGACCAAGTAAAGGGATTGAAGGCGGGCGATCAGGTCACGATTACAGGTGTAATTTTTACAGCACGGGATGCGGCTCACAAAATTTTGGTGGAAAATCTGAAAGCCGGCAATTCGCTGCCGGTCGATTTCAAGGATCAAATCATTTATTACGCTGGACCGACGCCCGCCAAACCAGGAAAAGTAATCGGATCCTGTGGACCTACCACCAGCAGTCGCATGGATGCCTATACACCAACCTTGCTTGGACAAGGGCTTCGAGGCATGATTGGCAAAGGCCCGCGTAGCAAAGAAGTCATCGAATCCATGAAAAATAATGGTGCGGTTTATTTCGCGGCTATTGGAGGTGCAGCAGCCCTCATTGCCAATTCAATTAAAAAAGTCGAGATCGTCGCCTATCCTGAATTGGGACCAGAAGCCATCCGCCGGATGGAGGTAGTGGACTATCCTTGCATTGTCGCCATCGACGCTGAAGGGAACAACCTTTACGAGTTGGGCGTGAAACAACACCGAGCGGCCGATTAAGTCCATTCAATTCTGGGAGGCGATCCGAATGCTTAGTTTCGATATAGTGATTGTTGGCGCCGGAGGCGCAGGGATGATGGCAGCGCTCGCAGCCAGTGAAGGTAACGATTTGAAAGTAGCGGTGCTCAGCAAAATTTACCCTACCCGTTCTCATACAGGAGCGGCTCAAGGAGGCATTAATGCTGCTCTGGGGAATCGGGACTCGTCAGACACCGTGGAAAAGCATTTTAGAGATACGGTGAAAGGCAGTGACTTTCTGGCCGATCAAGATGCGGTCGAATTTTTCACTTCAAACATGCCCAATATTATCAATGAACTTGATTACTACGGCGTTCCTTTTTCCCGGGACGAGAACGGGCGCGTGGCTCAACGTCCATTTGGTGGAGCATCCAGTCCAAGAACTTGTTATTCCGCGGATAAAACGGGACATGTTATTCTCCATACACTTTATGAACAATGCTTGAAAAATAACGTGAAATTTTTTGATGAGTGGTTCCTTTTATCCCTGGCGGTAGAAGATGGAAAGTTAGATGGCCTGGTAGCCATGGATATTCGAAGTGGTGAAATTTATCCTATTCAGGCCAAATCGGTGGTTATAGCCACAGGAGGATTCGGGAGAATTTACTGGAATCGAACGACAAATGCCATCAATATGACAGGTGACGGTACAGCCGCTTGTTTTGATGTGGGAATTCCATTGAAGGATCCTGAGTTTGTGCAATTTCATCCGACCGGATTGGCCTCGACTGGCATCCTCTTGTCAGAAGCATGCCGGGGGGAAGGCGGTTATTTGTTGAATAAAGACGGGGAGAGATTTATGGCACGCTACGCCCCGGAGAAAATGGAACTTGCACCGCGCGATTTGGTCTCAAGAGCCATTGAAACGGAAATTAAAGAAGGCCGAGGTTTTGGTGAAGGAATTGGGGCATATGTTCTTATGGACTTAAGACACCTTGGAGAGAAAAAAATCTTAAAACGCCTTCCTCAAGTGAGAGAATTGGCTTTGGATTTCGAAGGTGTGGATCTGATCAAAGAACCTGTGCCCATTCGTCCGAGCTGTCATTATATGATGGGCGGGATCCACGTAACGGATTATAAGACATGTCGCACACCGATTGAAGGAATCCATGCTGCGGGAGAATGTTCATGTATTTCCATCCATGGCGCAAACCGTTTGGGAGGAAATTCAGTAGCGGATGTAGTTTTGTTTGGTAAGTTTGCTGGTTTGGGCGCCAGGGAAACCGCCAAACAACGTTCCTTTGGCTCAGGTAGGAAAGTGAGAAAAGAGGCAGATAAGTGGATCAAAACTTTTGAGTACATGCGCAAGAAACCGAAAGGAAACAATTTAATTACCATTCGTAACAAGATGGCGGAAACGATGTGGAACAATGTAGGCATTTTCCGCACCGAAAAGGAAATGGTAGAAGCTTTGGAGACAATCAATCAACTATTGGAAGATTACAAAGATGCCTACATCGGGGATTCTTCTGTTCGATACAATATGGCATTTATTAACTACGTAGAAATCGGCAATCTTCTAAAACTGGCGAAGGCAGTCACGATCGGAGCCATTCACAGAAAAGAAAGCAGAGGATCTCATTCCAGAGGAGATTATCCAAAACGCGATGATAAAAATTACCTAAAACATACTTTAATTTATAATAATGGGGATCATTATACACTTGATTATTTGCCAGTAAAGATTACAAAATATCAACCCGAGGAGAGAAAGTACTGATGGAAAAAGTGATCTGCCGAATCAAACGATATGATGGTGTGAAGGAATGGTACCAGGAATATGATCTTCCCTATGAAAAAGGAAAAACTATTCTCTGGGCACTGACAAAAATCAGGGAAGAATTGGATCCTACGTTGACCTTTTCTTCTGGTTGCCGTCATGCGATTTGCGGCAGTTGCGCTGTAAGAGTAAACGGGAATGCATTCTTGGCGTGCAAAACTTCTTTAGATCATCTTCTTTCAACATTTGAAACCCACCGATTGACTTTTGAACCGCTCAACAATTTTAAAGTCATAAGAGACCTGGTCGTTGATTGGAAACCCAAATTCGAGAAAATGAAAGAAGTAAAACCATGGTTGATTCCGTCCAAAGACGGTGATAAATCGAACGGTTTCCGTCAATCGGCAAAAGATTTCCATAAAATCTCATCCCCTACCGATTGTATCTTATGTGGGGTTTGTGCTTCTGAATGCAATCAACTTTCCTTGAACCAAGATGAATACCTCGATCCGTTTATCCTGAACAAAGCATATCGTTTTGCGGTGGATTCTCGCGATGCCGCTCCTGAGGAGCATATCCGACCAATATTAGAAAATGGTTTATGGAAATGTTTTCACTGCATGCAATGTGTATCGAAATGCCCAAAAGAAATCGATCTTGCGAGTGAAAACGCATATTTAAGGCAGGCGACCATGAATATGGGTGAGCGAGCCAATAAAGGTGCGCGTCATGCGTACGCTTTCGTTGAAGATGTCAAGAACAAAGGCCGCTTAAATGAGGTAACACTTCCTTTGAAGACCGAAGGATTTATTAACACAATGAGCCGCATACCATTTGCTTTTCGCCTGATAAAAAAAGGAAAAATCAATCCGTTCCACTTGCCGAAGGCGGTAGAGGGAATTCAGGAGGTAAGAAAAATTTACGAGTTTGCGCAGGGAGAGAAAGAGTCATGAGATATGGATTTTTTCCAGGTTGTACGTTAGAGTCCGCTGCCAAAGAACTCATGCTTTCTACAAAAAAAGTAGCATCTGCGTTAGGTATTGAACTGGTGGAATTGAAAGGATGGACCTGTTGCGGAGCCAGCCATATTCAGGATGTGGACGATTTCTTGGCTACTTCAATAAATGCTCGTAACATCGCTTTGGCCGAACAACTTAATGCTCCTTTACTAACCGTATGTAATACCTGTACGCTGATGTTACGAACCGCCAAACAGAAGTTGGATCAGAATGACGAACTCAAAGCCAAGGTCAATCAAGGGCTTGATAAAATAGGTTTGCAGTACAAGGGTACAATCGAGGTTACTCACTTTTTGTGGGTGCTCATAAAGGATTATGGACTCAGCAGGCTAAAGAAGAAAGTAAAACGTCCGCTTGAGGGGCTAAAAATCGCCAACTTTTACGGCTGCCACATTCTTCAGCCCCCCCATATCATGGGATTTGAAAATCATTTAAATCCAAAGGCAATGGAAATGGTGGCAGAGGTGTTGGGCGCAGAAAGCGTGGAGTTTGATCAGCGTCTTGCCTGTTGTGGCTTTCATGCCGTTTTCCCCGCTGAAAAAGAAGTGATGAAATTGACAGGGATCAACTGCTTATCTTCTAAAAAGGCGGGAGCAGATTGTATCGTTACCCCATGTCCTTTATGCCAAATGCAACTGGATATGTATCAACCTGATGCACAAAAAGACGTTCGTGAGGATATCACTATACCGGTTCTTCATTTGCCACAATTAGTTGGTTTGGCATTAGGTTTTGAGCCAAACGAACTGGGAATTCAACGGCATATCGTCGATGCAATTCCCCTCTTAAAGAAGAGACTTGTATTAGTATAGCTCAAGTTGAATGCATGTGTTGCATGTGGCCGTTTACCAAAAGCGACACAGTTTGTATATGTGAACCGTGATAAAGAAGACATAAAGACAATTTTATTTGGTATCAACGAGTGATCCAAAGTAACGGTTAAGTGGCATAACTTAATTGAAAGGCCAGATCTACGTCTTCAGGATCTGACCTTTCAATTAAGTTCCACTCGTACCCGTCTCGTTCTAGCCAGTTCGGCAGATGTTGAACTGGTTCTCCACTGAGACCGTTCGTCCTTTTCCGTGGATACCCGGACATAGACGGCGTATTTCGCGCTCAACGTCCTCCGTTTGGAAATAGCTTGATATTACCTATTCTGACGGAATATATAGCCGTTTTCAATCGTGGGTGGAACCATCCGGACACCACCACAGACGATAACTTCACTTCCCGCCTCGAGAAAACGCCCTGGACAGGCTCACTGATTTTACGTTAAAAATCGCCATCCCCAATAATACTATCGCACTCATCACGATGACATATTCCATGGTGGTGATCCCCGCCGATTCCCCAACACCCTTGAAAATATGCCGGATAAGGCACTCCAAAATCCCCTCAATAAATCCCTCCGAAAGGATAAAATTTCTATGCGCGTTCTATATTACACCAATTCTCGGCTTGTTTTAATAGACAAATAGTAATATTACGCAAATGTTTTGTAGGATTTTCTCATCTTGTTCCGAAATAACCAGTTTGGAGTCCGATTTTCCCTGGAATATGCTTCTCTTGTTTTGTATTATTACAGCGCTGTATCCCTTAAACGAAAACAATACTCCATCTGCCTCTTATATTGGAAATTCCTCTGGGGGCTCCCCTGCAAAAGAAAAAGCACCTCGGCGAAATTTGAAGGGCTGTGAGGGATGATTTGTTCTCTCTCTGGGACAAGTCCTTTTTACCATCACTGGCTGATTTCCGGTGGTTCAATGTCTCCATCATTGTTATATTTATAACTTTTCCGAAATAAACATGGGTGAATAAGAAGATTATAAAGGAGTGGAATTATGATTCTCTCTAAATTTGTAGATAAACTTCCCATTCCCCCTGTTTTAAAACCTTGTCGGAAAGATCCATTTCATACTTATTATAAAGTGAATATGACGGAATTTAAGCAATCTCTCCATAGTGAGTTAAATGATACAACGGTTTGGGGCTATGAAGGCAGCTATCCAGGCCCTACCATTGAGGTGGAAAGCGGAGAAAAAGTGTTCATTAAATGGATCAACAATCTTCCCGCAAAGCATCTTTTGCCGGTAGACTATACGGTACATGGCGCTCATATGGATGTACCAGAAGTTAGAACGGTGGTACATGTACACGGAGCTAGCGTTGAACCTGAAAGCGATGGCTATCCGGAGGCTTGGTTTACAAAGGGATTCAAACAAGTCGGTCCATATTATACAAAGAAAGTATATCGATATGATAATTACATGCGAGCCTGCACTCTCTGGTACCACGACCATGCACTTGGTATCACAAGACTCAATGTTTATGCAGGCCTCGCAGGATTTTACCTTATAAGAGATCAACAGGAACGCTTATTGAATTTGCCATGCGGTCCATATGAAATCCCTCTTATGATACAAGACAAATCTTTTAATAAAGATGGTTCTCTTTTTTACCCGAAGCAGCCAGAAAAACCAATCCCGCAATTAGAAACATCGATTGTTCCTGAATTTATAGGGAATACCAATCTGGTGAATGGCAAAGTATGGCCCTATTTAAAAGTGGAACCCCGTAAATATCGATTTAGGTTGCTGAATGCATCGAACACCCGTTTCTACAGGCTCAAGCTCGACTCGGGACAATTTTTTTATCAAATCGGAACCGATGGAGGGTTGATGGAATATCCGATTGGAGTCAAAGAAATTATGTTGGCTCCTGCAGAAAGAGCAGATGTCATCATTGATTTTACCAACCTTGAGGGAAAGAATATTATCATGACAAATGATGCCCCTGCTCCTTTTCCCGGCGGCGCTTCTCCAAATCCAAATACGGTTGGTACAGTGATGCAATTTAGAGTAACTCTTCCTCTTTCAAGTATTGATACAAGTGTGATACCGTCTTATCTGGGGTCTCTTCCCAAACTGAGAGAACAATCAGCTTCAAAGATCAGATATTTAACATTAGATGATATAACCGATCAGTACGGCCGTGAATGGATGTTATTAGATGGTAAAAGATGGGATGCCCCTATAACAGAAAATCCAAAATTGGGATCAACCGAAATATGGTATCTCATCAACTTAACTACAGATACTCATCCTATTCATATTCACTTAGTTGATTTCCAAATACTTGACCGAAGAGCTTTCGATGTGGAACGATTTAAAAAGGAGAGAGTCATCCATTACACTGGCCCTTCGATCCCTCCTGAACCACAAGAAAGAGGATGGAAAGACACAGTAAGAGCTAATCCTAACCAGGTAACTCGAATTATTATGAGATTTGGTCCTTATACAGGTTTGTATGTGTGGCACTGTCATATTTTGGAGCATGAGGATTATGAAATGATGAGACCGTTTGTGGTGATCCGATAACGAACACCACGACGATCGCCAGAGCAAATACGACTATAAGCGGCACGCAGCGCACCAAACATTCACAGAGTAGAGATCCTCACTCACCCCTACCATAGGGCTCAAACCTCTTTGTTATACAGAAATCCCTTGTATAAACGGCGTTTTAAGCCTATACAGGGATACCGCAAGCAATTTAGACGTCACTTAAAGAAACCCACCCATTGCCTTACAACCTGGACGGGTTCTTTTTTATTTCTTTTTATATCCAGCTATTTTGGCATCCTTATCGTTCCAGAAAAACACCCTTTGTTCTATGGGAATTATCCTTGTATTGATCAGGTTCCACATACTCTTTGGTTTGATCGTTACCAGCGTATTTTTGTCGGGTTGCTGATGATCGACTCGCAGTCGAATTTCAGTCTCCATGTCCCGTATTTCATATACTTTCACTTTGTTCACCTTCTCATTGTTTTAGTGTGGAAACCTACCTCCGCCACCAAGGTAATGGATAATGATATCCATCCATTTCACGACGAATAAGAATCTCAACAAATTCCTCAAAGCTGTTGGCTACATGTACTTTCTCTTGATAATCGGCTTCCCAATTGATAAGAAAGAGTTTCGGACTGTTGGGTAAGAACCCAATAACATCATATTCGTCAATGGTTATCACAACCATGTGTTTGTAATTATCAGCAAACTCTTCTCTCAAGTTTTTTGTAACCTGCACAAAGGTTTCTCTAGGGCGTGTCTGGTGAAT